>DATKIS010000626.1:0-11048 GCA_035543975.1 Pyrinomonadaceae bacterium | reverse complement strand
CACCGGAGGCCACGGTGTTGAGGGCACCGATGTCACGAACTTTACCTTCCAGAATGGCTTTATCGACAACTCCGGGAGCGGCCTGGCTGCGGGCGCATCTAACCTCGCCTTCGGCACCTTGGGAGCCAACAATATCGACGGCGTCGTCAGCATCATCAACAACACTTTGACGAATGCCTACTACCACGGCGTCTTCATCGAGAACGACTCAGGCACGATCACCAACCTGGATATCTCCACCAACACCATTACCAGCTCGACTGGCGGCGGCACCGCTGTTCCGTGTCCTGTGTCCGCGCCCGCCCGGAATCCCACCACTTGTACACAGGGCAACGGCATCCACGTGATCGTCCGCGGCGGTGCCGCCGTCACGTCGAACCTGAATAAAGCCACGGTCACCAACAACATCATTTCGAACTTCCCGGTTGGCGGCGGCATCATCATGCAGGGCTCGAACGCAGCCGCCGGGTCGCCGCAGCTCACGTTCGGCATTCCCAACGACGTTAACAACCTCGTCTCCGTCACCGGCAACCGCATCGCCGGCGCCAGCTCTGCCAACAAGATGAACACCAACGCCATTCAGTTGGGCATCAACGGCATCGCGCGCGGAAACTGGGAGATTAACAACAACGGCACCATCGCCAACCCGATCACCAACATCGGCGGCAACGTTATCTCCACCTCCGTCCTCGGCACTTCCACCGGCACCGTCAAGGTCAACAACAACGTCATCGTCGCGAATCACACGCCGAACTTCGGCGCGCCGTTTGGAATCAGCGCCGGCGTCGGCAGAACGTTCGCTTGCTGCACTGACGTGGCGACAATGACCATCGTCATCGATGGCAACAACGTCTCGAAAACTGACGGCAACGGCATTAAAATTCGTGGCGCCGAGGCCCAGGGCACAATTAACGCCAGGATCAGCAACAACACCATCGCCGCTCCAGTTGCAACTGCGTTGCGCGAAGGTATCTTCATCGAAGCCGGAGGTTCCACAGCCGGTACAGACAACGACGTTTGCCTGGACATGTTCGGCAACACGACCGCCGGCGCCTCGGACGGGTTCGACACCGCGCCGGGCATCCGGCTGCGCAAGCAGGGAACGAGCGCCACGGTCAACGCCTTCGGGATCGAAGGCATGGGTGCCACGAATTCACCTGGCGTCGAACAGTATGTTGGAAATGGTGCGGGCAAGAATCCGGGTTCGGCAAACGGTACGTTTGGGACTAACGGCGTAGTCCTGGGCAGCGCTACGAGTGGATTCTCCAATTGTTCGGCCGCTCCGCTGCGGTACAATCCAACGGAAGTCTCTCGGGTCAATGAACCCGTCCAAAACTACAATGCCAGTTCGCCGATGTCCTTCCTCGGCTCGCAAGACGTCTTCGCTTTAATCTTCGAGCGCTCAAGTGAATCAGCTCCGGCTTCGGTGACTACCGCCAGCGCCCAGCCGTCATGGCTATCTGCTGAAGCGGCAATCGCAGGCCTGAGCACAGACTCCGGCGATGCAGTCTCGCTTTCGCAATGGCCCGCCAAACTGATGAACTCAGTAGCTCAGTTTGCGAGCAGCGTTGATTCGCTGATCGTTCCTACGGCTCACGCTGAGACGGAAAAGGCAGAGGTCAGAACTCCAAGGTCAGTAGTCGGAAATGAGATTACCGGGGCACGGACCCCTCGTGGCGACATCAAGTTGAACCACGCTCAAGTACGAAGATCCGCCAGGCCGAACAACACCGCGAAAGAAAATAACGGCGTGTCCAAAGACGTGGCTAACGCTGTTGCGATGCAGCCGGTTGCGCCAATGTTCGTCGGTGGGACCTTCCCGATCAACGGCACTTCGCCTGCCACTGGCTTCACCCTGCCGGCGGGCAAGAGCACGACCATCACCTTCAAGGTGACGGTAAACAATCCGCCCAACTTCGCCGGGCCAACTTCGAACCAGGTATCGCAGCAGGGCACGCTGACTGGGCTGGTGCTAACTCCTGCTTCAGTTGTGACGGACGATACCGCGACGGGAGCTCCAAATGATGCGACCCTGACCACCATAGATCTATTTGACACGACGACCACGCTGGGTTCGGTGCCTGCGTCGCCGAATACCGGTCAGGCCGTGCTTTACACCGCAACTGTCGCCTCGAATCCGTCAGGTAATCCCACGGCGGTGGGCGGCACAGTCACGTTCAAGGACAACACCGTTGACATCCCCGGCTGCGTCAACAAGCCAGTAAGTTCTGGCACCGCTACCTGTAACGTCGCGGCAATTGGGACGGGATCGCACTCAGTCGTGGCCCACTACAGTGGCGACGGCAACTTCGATCCGAGCCAGAGCAGCGCCGTGGTCCAGAGTGTCAATAAGGGCGGGACTTCGATCGCCCTTACCTTTTCGACCAATCCGTCGAAGGTGACTCAGAATGTGACCTTCACCGCGACGGTCACGGCCAACACTCCTTCCTCCCCAGCGCTAACGGGGACGGTATCGTTCTCGAGCAGCTTGACTGGCGCGATCACCTGCGACAGCGGCCAGGCGTTAACCGCGGGAGTGGCCACCTGTGTGACCAATGATCTGATTGCGGGCAGCCATAACATCACCGCCACCTACAGTGGCGACACCAACTTCCTGGGTGCGGGTCCAACCGCAATGACGGGTAACCCGCAGGTAGTCAACAAGACGGATACGATCACCACACTCGGGTCAGCTCCGAATCCGGCGACGCCCACGCAACTTGTGACCTACACGGCCACAGTCACCTTTAGCGATCCGAATGTCACGGGCCCGCCAACCGGCACGGTTACCTTCACTGATGGCCTCAGTGGTGTAATCACGTGTAACACTCCGGCTAACCAGACGCTCAATGGCAGCGCGATAGCCACCTGTGAGACCAGTTACCCGACGACGGCTAACAGTCCGCACAGTGTGACTGCCACCTACAACGGCAATGCGACCTTTAATGTGAGCACCTCTGCGGCTGTTTCGCAGGTCATCAGCGCAAACGCGACCACGACGGCACTGGTGTCGTCAATGAATCCGTCAGCTCCGGCTGATACGGTGACGTTTACCGCGACTGTCTCGGCGACCACCGGGACACCCACGGGCACGGTGACCTTCAAAGACGGAGCCACGCCGATTTCGGTGGCTTGCACGAATGTTCCGCTCACCACCATCGTGGGGCAACAAGCGCTATGCGTGGCCGGTCCGGCGACGTTTGCCGATGGCACACATCCAATCACCGCTGAATACACCCCGGCTACCGCGGTGTTCTCGAGTAACATTTCGAACACGGTGAATCAGATTGTTAGTTCATGCTCAGCTTCGGTGGTGGTGACAAACACCAACGACGACCTGTTGCCAGGCAGCCTGCGCTCAGCCATCAGCACCGTCTGCGAAGGCGGCACGATCACGTTTGACGACTCAGCCTTCGTCGCTCCTGGCCCCTACACCATCGAACTGACCGACGCCAATGGCGAACTGCTCGTTGGTAAGAGCATGACGATCACCGGGCCAGGCGCGAGTGTCCTGACCGTAAAGCGAGCGACCGCAGCGGCAACTAACTTCCGTGTTTTCGAGATAGCGGCCACCAAGACGGTGATCATCTCAGGCATGACGATCAGCAACGGAAAGGTGGTAGGGACTGACGCTGCCAGTCTTTCCGGCTTACCCGGCGGAGCGGCATTCGGCGGCGGTATTCTCAATGCCGGCACGCTGACGCTTCAAAACGCGGTGGTGAGTGACAATCACGTTACTGGCGGCAACGGCGGTTCTAGCACTGGAGCGGCCGGCGGCGCCGGCGGCGACGCTAAGGGCGGCGGCATCTACAGCAGCGGGACGGTGACGCTGACGAACACAACGGTTAACGGCAACAACACTGCTACTGGCGGTATCGGTGGCAACTCGGATGGCGCCAACGCCAACGGCAATGGCGGCGCGGGCTTGGGTGGTGGCGTCTACAGCCTTGGTTCAACGACGCTGACCCTGACCAACTCGACCATCTCCGGCAATGCAGCGGTAGGCGGCGCGGCCGGCACCGGCGGTTCCGGTGGCGGTAGCGTTGGTAGCGGATCGGGCGGCGGCGTTTACAACGATGGCGCGACGGCTCCGGCGACCGCCAACATCACCGGCAGTACTATCAGTGGAAACTCGGCGACGCTCAATGGTGGTGGTATCTTCAACATCGGCACCGGCACCAACGCGACGCTCAATATCACTAACTCAACCATCAGTGGGAACACCGCCAACAACGATGGCGGCGGTATCCACAATGACGGCGCTACCGGGACGACCACGCTCCAGAGCGTGACCGTTACCCGCAATAGCGCGGATAACGATAACAACGCCGCGGGTACGGGCGGAGGTATCAATGTTGTCACCGGCGTCGTGAACTTGAAGAACACCCTCGTCGCGGGCAACTTGAAGGGAAGTACGATCCTGCAAGTCGAGACCGCCACGGTCCTGGTGCCGGCTACAGTTACTACTGCCGGCAATGCCAAGGTAGTGGTTATGGCCGCCGGGATGACCGGCAGTCCGAAGACCGTGACCGTAGCGGTCGCGCTGGCGGACACCGCTGCAGACGTAGCTGGAAAGATGCGGACTGCGCTGGGCTTAGATTCTGACGTCAACGCGTTCTTCACTATTTCAGGTGCAACTGATCAGATCATTCTGACTGCCAAGACAGTGGCCGCCAACGATGCGACCATGAACATCGAGACAGACAACGACACGTCGGTAGGGCTGACCCCTGCGCCGACGTCAGCAGATACTACTCCGGGTCGGACTGCATCTGACATCGCCGGGGCGATTACCGTTGCCGCCAGCGCCAGTGCCTTCAACCTGATTGGTGATGCTGATTCCAGTGGCGGAGTCACCAACGGCACCGACAGCAATATCGTCGGCGTGGCGGGTGTCGGGGTGAGACATATCACCACAATCCTTAACAGTCTGCTGGCCAACAACGGCGGAGCCACCAACACCCATGCATTAGTCATTGGCAGTGCGGCCATCGACTCAGGCGATACCGCGCTAATGACAGACCAGCGCGGCTTCCCGCGCCCGGTCAACGTCGATGACATCGGAGCGTATGAGCGACAGGCTCCGACGGTCACGCCGGGGACCCCGGATCTGCAAGCCGGCAGCGATAGCTTTGGCGCCGGCACGGCGGGAACTAACACCGATAACTTAACCAACGTCACGCCGCGGGTCTTCGATATTGGCGGCGTCACCACCGGCGCGACCGTGGAACTGCTACGCGATACGGCGATCGGCGGCGGCAGCGAAGCAGTAGTCGCCAGCGGCATTGCTTCAGGTTCGACAATCTCGCTCAGCGATACCACAGCGCTGGCTGACGGAGTCTATTATTACCGGGCCCGACAGACCCTGGGTGGCGACACCAGCCCGATATCCGACCTGCCCGCCCTGGCAGTCACCATCGATGCCCTGGCCCCAACAGCCAACACGCCCGACTTACAAGCCGGCAGCGACTCGGGTATCAACAACGACGACCGCACCAAGACGACGCCACGGTCGTTCGACATTGCCACGGCCGAAACTGGCGCGGCAGTCGAGCTTCTGCGGGGTGGAGCCTCAATCGCTTCCACCACCGGCACCGGCGGAACCGCGACGTTGAGTGACGCCGTGGCCCTGGCCGATGGCCCATACCTCTATGCGTCGAGGCTGACGGATGCCGCGGGTAACGTGGCTACTTCATCAGACCTTACGGTGACGATGGACAACCTGGCCCCGGCTACGCCCGGCACTCCCGACCTGAAGGCCACCAGCGACAGCGGGGTGGATACCGACAACATCACCAACATCACGCCCCGACAGTTCGACGTGACGTTTACAGCCGAGGCGGGATCGACCATTGAACTCCTGCGCGATGGAGTTCCGGTCGCTGGCGCCACCACTTCGGGCGGAAGCTCACCCGTTACGCTTACAGACAATGATGTGCTGACAAATAATGTCTATCTGTACAGCGCTCGGATCACAGACTTCACCGGGAACGCTTCGACCTCGTTAACCCTGAGCGTGACGATTGACGTGAGCAGCACGCCGTCCACTCCGGATTTACAGGTAGGTAGTGACAGCGGTGTGAGTAACACTGACAACATCACCAAGACCACGCCGCGACTGTTTGACGTTACTAATACGGAAAATGGGGCGACGGTGGAACTCTACCGGGGTGCTACCTTAGTGGACACCACCACCGGAAACGGCGGCACCAAGACGCTGACCGACTCAGCTACGCCGGCCGATGGCCCCTACGATTACACGATTAAGCAGACCGACGTGGCCGGTAACGTTGGAACGTCCGGCATTCTGCAGGTGACACTGGATACGCTGGCGACTGCGCCAGGTAACCCTGACCTTCAGACAGCCAGCGATTCGGGAGCGAGCAGCACCGATAACCGAACCGGTAACGCTACTCACTCATTCGACATCGGGTCTGAATCAGGTGCGTTGGTGGAGCTGCTGCGCAACGGCGCATTCGTTAGTTCAACCACCGCGGGCGGCGCTTCAGTCACGCTTGATGACACTGCGTCGCTCCCCGACACAACTTATGCCTACACGGCGAGGCAGACTGACTTGGCCGGAAATGTGGCTAATTCAGCGGGGACGCTCAACGTTACGATCGACACGACGGCGCCAACCGTGCTGTCCAGCAATCGGGTTGAATCAACTCCGACCAACCTGCAGACGGTCCACTTCACGGTCACCTTCAACGAAGACGTGACCGGTGTGGATGCTACGGATTTCGTCACCACCGCCACCGGCGGACTCAGCGGCACCTCGGTCACGGGCGTGACTCCGGTGACTGCCAGCCAGTACACGGTGACGGTTGATACGGGCACCGGCGACGGCAACCTCCGACTGGATGTGGTTACGTCCAGTGGCACGCCGGTCGTCGATGTAATGAACATCGCGCTCGCTACCGGATTTACCACCGGCGAGGTGTATGTGGTCTCCAAGTCGGATCCGTTTGCGACTGCGATCACCCGGGTTGAGTCAAACCCGACCAACCTCGGGACGGTCAATTTCATGGTCGTCTTTGGCAAGAATGTGACTGGCGTTGACAGCACCGACTTTGCCCTGGCAGCGACCGGACCTACCGGCGCTTCAATCTTGCTGGTGACTGGCGCCAACAGTATCTACAACGTGCAGGTCAACACCGGTACGCTGGATGGCACGCTCGGTCTCAACCTGGTTGACGACGACTCTATTCAGGACTCAGGCGCGCGCAAGCTGGGCGGCACTGGCTTAGGCAACGGCAACTTTACCGGCGAAGTCTTCAACATCGACAAGACCAAGCCTAACGTCGGCGTGGCCATCGCTTCCGGTCAGGCGAATCCGGCGAGTGGCCCGACCGCCACTACGGTCATTCACTTTACGGCGACCTTTAATGAACCAGTCACGGCCTTCGATGCTGGAGATGTCCAGATCACGGGGACGGCGGGGGCAACGCTGGCTTCGATTACTGAAGTGGCGCCGCTCGACGGCACCACCTACGACATCGGCATCAGCGGCATGACCCAGACCGGAACCGTGATTGTCCAGGTGCTGGCGGGAGGCGCTCTTGATGCAGCCGGCAATACCAACAACGTATCGGGCACAGCGTCAGTCACTTACAACAAGGACGATTTCAGTACCCTGGTAGTGAACACGACCGCCGATACGGACGATCTCGCTTGTGCGCCAATCGGCACAGGCAATGGTTGTACGTTGCGTGAGGCAATCAACGCCGCCAACGCTGACTTCGGCGCGGAAACCATAACGTTTGACGCGACGGTATTCGCCGCACCCGGACCTTATGTCATCAACCTGACAGGAGCGCTGCCGAATCTCTCAACCGACATGACCATCAGCGGCCCCGGCGCGAAGGTGCTGACGGTACGCCGCGACACGGGCGGCGACTACCGCATTTTCACCATCCCAGTCGGTAGCAACAGTGTGACCATTGATGGGCTGACGATTAGCAATGGAAACTTGACGGGAAGTGGGGCCTCCCAGAGCGGCGGCGCCATTTTCAACGATACTTCCGGGACGTTGAACATTGCCAACTGCACTATTAGCGGCAACACCATCCAAGCCGCCGGTGGCGCCATCTACAACGCTGATATCGGTACCTTGAACATTACCAATACCACCATTAGCGGAAACTCCGCGTTGCAGTCTGGCGGGCTTGAGAGCCTTGCAGCAGGGATCGTAAATATCACCAACAGCACCATCAGCGGCAATACTGCTGATGGGGCTAGTGGCGGTCTGGGGGTGGCAAACTCAACTGTCACAATCA
Source organism: Pyrinomonadaceae bacterium (assembly GCA_035543975.1). GTDB lineage: Bacteria > Acidobacteriota > Blastocatellia > Pyrinomonadales > Pyrinomonadaceae > PSRF01. The sequence continues at coordinate 2,769 of DATKIS010000626.1, read as the reverse complement.
CCAATAGCACCATCACCAATAACCGTGCCGACAACGACAACAACGCCTCAGGTGTAGGCGGCGGAATCGCGAGAAGCAGTGGCACCGTCATCCTGCGCAATACCATCGTAGCTCGCAACCTGAAGGGCAACGTTAATCAGGTTGAAACCGCCACTGTCGCTGGGACGATTACCGGTGCCGGCAACGCCAAGGTAGTAGTCACGGCAATCGGCATGGGGAATACCCCCAAGACGCTACTTGTCCCGGTTGCCAGTGGTGACACCGCGAGTGTTGTGGCCGGGAAGATGAGAGTGGCGCTGGCGGCCGATTCGGACGTTAACACCTTCTTTACCGTTTCCGGCGCAGGCGCCAACATCATTCTGACTGTCGTGACTGCCGGGGTGAATGACACCACCATGAACATCGCGACGGACAACGCCACTTCGTCCGGACTGACAGCATCGCCTACCTCAGCTGACACCACGCCGGGCGCGACGGCTGAGGACATTTTCGGATCCGTTGACACTGTGAATTCCAAGTTCAACTTGATCGGGACTGGCGGCGCCGGCGGGCTCATCAATGGCACTAACGACAACCAGGTGGGTGTGGCCGATCCGGGGCTGTTCCCACTCCTCGATAACGGCGGCCCAACCCGGACGCACGCTTTGCAGTGCGTCAGCGTCGCCATCGACAAGGGCTCAGCCTTCGGCAGTACGAATGACCAGCGGGGCGGGACTCGGCCTTTCGACCTGGCTGACTCTGTCTATCCCAACGCCTCCGGCGCTGGGGCTGACGGTTCCGACATCGGCGCTTACGAAACCCAAAGCGGCGGCGGTTGCTTGCCGCTGGCGGTTCCACCGGCGGTCGATCCGACTGTAACCGACGAAGACACTCCGGTGGTGATCACTCTGACGGGTACCTACTCGCAGAACACCCCGCTTACGTTCGCCATTACGCAACAACCCGCACATGCGCCGGTGTTGGTACCGAGCTCGGTGACCTGCAACTTCACCACGGTCCAAACCTGCACCGCCACGGTGAACTACGCGCCGGCCTCTAACTACTTTGGCCCGGACGCGTTCAAGTTCACGGTCAGTGCCGGGTCTGGCCCGGGTGCGCTTACGTCCGACCAGGCGGATGTCAACATCACCGTCAATGCGGTTAATGACGTGCCGGTGGCCAACTCGCAATCCCAGACCACTGCTGAAGACACTCCCATTCCAATCACCCTGACTGGCTCGGATGTGGAAAGCCCGATCACCTTCAGCATCGTCACCGGACCGGCTCACGGATCGTTTGGAGCGACCACTGCCCCGAACCTGACCTACACGCCGGATCCGGATTACAACGGACCGGACAGCTTCACCTTTAAGGTGAACGACGGCACCGTGGATTCCCCGGTCGGTACTGTGACGTTAACCATTACGGCCGTAAACGATCCGCCGGTGGCCGTCAACGACGCGCTTTCAAGCGTGGCGGAAGATTCACCGACGCGGACCATTACCATTGCTTCGTTATTGGCAAACGATTCGAAGGGAGCAGCTAACGAGAGCGTCCAGACCTTGACCTTAGCGCTGGTAGCTGCGAGCGAAGTCGGTGGGACCATCAGTCGCGATGCGGTCAACATCTACTTCACGCCGACGGCCGACTTCAACGGAGCGGCCAGCTTCCAGTACACGGTGACTGACAACGGCACGACCAGCGGCGGCGCTGATCCCAAGACGAGTGGCCCGGGCACCGTCAGCTTCACTATCACCGAAGTAAACGATGCACCGTCAACCGCCAACGACACGCTGCCGGATATCGCGGAAGATTTCGGGCCGCGGACCATCCTGGCTTCAACCCTGACGGGAAATGATTCGAAAGGACCGGCCAACGAAAACGGCCAGACCTTGATAATCAAGACTGTCTTCAATCCAGTGGGCGGCACCGTCGGCATCGTATCCGGCGACGTGGTGTTCACGCCGACCAGCAACTACAACGGACCGGCCAGCTTCCAGTACACGGTGGAAGACAACGGCACGACTAATGGCGTTGCTGATTTCAAGACGGGTGGCCCGTCCATCGTTCAGTTCAACATCACCGACGTCAATGATCCGCCGACTGTGGTCAATGACGTCCTGCCGAACATAGTCAAGAACTCTCCACCGCGGTTGATCCTGACTACCACCCTGCTGGCCAATGACATCAAGGGACCGGAAAACGAAAGCGGCCAGACCCTGACGGTCAAGGAGGTCTTCAACATCGAGGGCGGCACGGTGGCCCTGGTGGCGGGCGAAATCATATTCACCCCGGCACCTAACTACGTCGGGCCGGCGATCTTCTCTTACACCATTGAAGACAACGGCACCACTAATGGCGCGCCTAATCCAAAGACGAGCCTGCCGGGCGTTGTCCAATTCAACATCACGGACAATCCGTCAGTGCTCAAGTTTAGTTCAGCTACTTATTCGGTGGCTGAGGGCGCTGGGTTCCGGACGATCACCGTGGAGCGGAGTGGCGATACTTCGCAGGCGGTGACGGTGGACTACGCCAGCAGTGACCACAGCACCCCGGCCGACTCCGTTCCATGCAACTCGGGCGGGCCGGGTGTCGCATCATCCAGATGTGACTTCACTACCGCGCTAGGCACGCTCCGGTTTGCCGCCGGCGAAACGTCGAAGACCTTCAACGTACTCATCACTAACGACAACTACGTGGAAGGACCGGAGACGCTCGAGCTGACGCTGTCGAACCCGACGAATGGCGCGGTGTTTGGCGTACCGCAGACGTCGATTCTGACCATCATCG
>DATKIS010000625.1:0-3376 GCA_035543975.1 Pyrinomonadaceae bacterium | reverse complement strand
TCGGAATCGTCTTGTGGGGCGCGGGCGCCTTATTCCTCTTTCGCGCCTGGCGCACCTCCAGCATGAATGAGGCTCACTACGCCGAGCTTGAGCGGCATCGTGCTCAACAGACAGCCATCGGAACCGAGCAAGCCGTCGCCCCTCTGATTGCTCAGGTCCCCGGCGCCGCCGGACAACAACCAGCGAGCGCCGCCAGCCCGGGTGCACCCGCTAACGCAGCGGCGCCCGGAGTACCTGCTCCAGAGGCAGCCCACGCGTCACGAAATTACTGGACGAGTTTTCGCGGACCAAACCGCGATGGCCGCTACGATGAAATGGCGGTGCTGACTCAGTGGCCGGCCGCCGGCCTGATGCCGGTTTGGAAGCAACCAATCGGTGTCGGTTTTTCCTCGTTCGTTATTGCTGATGGCCGGGCGCACACAATCGAGCAACGGCGAGGCCAGGAGCTCGTTACCGCTTACGACCTCGCCACCGGCCGTGAACTTTGGAAGCAGGGATGGAATGCTGTTTACAGTGATTCCACCGGTGATGGACCCCGCGCTACGCCGACTTGGGATGATGGCCGACTCTACGCACTTGGCGCTACCGGCGAACTTCGCTGTCTGGATGCCCGGACCGGCGCAGTGGTCTGGGGCAAGAACATCTTGGCTGACAACGGGGCGTCCAATATCTCCTGGGCCATGGCCGGATCGCCGCTGGTGGTTGACGACAAAGTCATCGTCCAGCCCGGCGGCACCTCAGGCAAATCAATCGTGGCGTATAACAAGATGACCGGTGCGCCGGTGTGGAAATCTCAAAACGATACGGCAGCCTATGTCTCGCCTATGTTGATGACCCTGGCGGGGCGCCGGCAGATTATTGCGGTTACCTCTACCCGGGTTATGGGTCTTGAGCCTGCGGACGGTTCGCTGCTCTGGAGCCAGAGCTGGGACACGGACATGGGCATCAATGTCTCGCAGCCGATCATGGTGGACAAAAATCGGTTCTTTATTTCGGCCGGCTACGGCAAAGGCGCAGCGCTGGTGGAAGTCAGCGGCAGCGGCTCGAGTTTCGCTGCCCGCACCGTTTGGGAAAACATCAACATGAAGAACAAGTTCAATAGCTCGGTTCTTCATGAAGGCCATATCTACGGTTTGGATGAAGGTATTCTGACTTGTCTGGACGTGAACACCGGCGTCCGGAAATGGAAGGGCGGGCGCTATGGCTATGGGCAGGTGATTCTCGCCGGCGGTAATCTCATCGTCTCGAGCGATAGCGGCGAGTTGGCCCTGGTAAAAGCTACCCCGCAGCAATACACCGAAATCGCGCGCTTCGCAGCAATCACCGGCAAGACCTGGAACTACCCGGCCATCGCCGGCGGCAAACTTCTGATTCGTAACGCGAATGAGATGGCCGCGTACAACATCGCTGCAAACTAGAGCAATACGATCCACGAACGCACCCGAAATGGCACGAACTCGTTCAACCTGTTCGTGCTCTTGGTGTGCTCTCGTGGATCGTATTTGATTTGGTAGCCTGGGAGGTATCGAATAAAAACACTCGTCATAGCGTTGGTACTTCTAGTTGGATGTATGTGGCAGAGCGTCAGCGGACAGCAAGTCGTCAAAGTCCCAGAAGGCAACAGCAATCCGATTTTGATCGATGGCATTTTCTCTAAAGCTGAATGGCAGGATGCGCTGACCATCAAGGCTAATGATTCAGTCACCCTTTTTCTCAAGCAGTTTCGGGGTCACGTCTTTATCGGCGTGAAGACGGACACCTCTTATCCGGCTTACGTTGATCTGTTTCTGCTAAACGGCAGCAATGAACTCTACAACCTTCATGCCTCGATGCAGATTGGAGAACGCCTGCTCAGCGGGAATGCCTGGACAGACAGAGAACCGGCTTGGAGATGGGGCAATCACGGCGGCTGGATCGCCAATGAAGCGAAATACGACTCAAGCAAAGCTCGAAGCCTGCCCGATAATGAAAAAGTATTTCCCTATGAAGGGAAGGAGTTTCACTTGCTCAGGACCCGCTTTACGGGGAAGCAGTGGCGGCTAAGAGTTGAAGTCCGTGGCTCTGCCACCGACATCGTGATTCCGACGGATTCTGAAAGAATGAATGTCGCGCGGTGGCTTTTGCTGCAACTGTAAGAGGATGCGACCCGGTCTGCGCTTAGCAGGATCCCAAACTTCAAACTCGCAGCCCTGCTGTTAATACATTCGAAGGAATCTGTTTCAAAACGCTTCGACTGGTTCCTGGTAACTTACCCAAACCCAAGGCGTGAAAGGCAAATTCACTCTATTGACATCCGGAAGTCGTAGGAATTAAGGTGGTCGCTGTAACCAAGGGCATTTCGAAGAAGGTATGCATCATTAGGGCTCGTCTTGAAAGCTCGCTGGTCGTGGCCTTTTGGCGTGGTCTATGTCTCTCTTTTATCGCAGAGGAGATCTCAGGTACCCAACTCAATCCAGCGCATAGTGTTTCACGACCTCATCGCTGAGATGTCGGAACGCGCGACGCAGCATTTGATTTCTAGAATACGCTCTGCTGATCCTTTCAAATTCCTTTCTAGGAGCAGAATCCTATCAGTAAGGTGGGCATAGCTAGTCGTCCCACATTGCGGCGATTACCTCACTATGCGCACCTATTTCCCGACTACATTACACGTCTGCGGAAGTCGCGGTCGGGCACGACGTCTGACAGTTCGCAGAATTCTGGGGTTAGTCCTCATTTGCCTGCTGAGCGCCAGCGCACCCGGATTCGGTCTTGCCACGTCCTACGGCCTCCAGATCAAAAACCCACCTGATACGAAACCGCGGTCAAGTGTGAGGAACAAGCGAGCATCGCCTGATTCGCCAAAATATGACTGTTCTGGAGGATTGGAAGTGGCCTCCAAAGAAGGGAAAGAGTACATCGAACAAGCCATTGATGACGCTCTGAAAATTTTGAAAGACTGCGAACTTTGTCGGCAAATGTTCGATAGCGAAGGTTCGAATTATCCTATCGATTTGTTAGAACAGTTGCGGCGTGATAAGGCGATCATTATCAGCCCCGAGGCACCGACCAGATGGAAACTAAGCGCGAACCGGAAAAAGCTAACCGTGAAGCTGTCGCAGAAACTAAATAGTGCGGCTGCCGGAGTCGTCGACTTGTTGGAACGACGCGCAGGCGAAATGGGCCTCCCCTGTATCTACGTTAACCCGACTGGATTCATGGTTACCGGTAGTCGCGCAGAGAATTTTGGTCTCTATGGCTTGGAGCCACGGGTGCAACGGTCTGTGGCACTGATTCATGAATTGGCCCACGTAGCCGGGGTCCTGCAGTTTGATGGTGACGAGGGTGAGGAACCAAAAAACAATGTCAAGAGTGGGGCGAATACGAATTGCGTAAG
>DATKIS010000624.1:0-3270 GCA_035543975.1 Pyrinomonadaceae bacterium | reverse complement strand
CAAGGCAGTCGGTCGCCCAGGCAATAAAGCTATCCGAAGAGAAATATTGTAGTGTAGCAGCCACATTACGACCTACCACGGAAATCGTTTCCACCTTTGTGATCATCGAAGGTTAGGCTCATGAGAGTAAAAGCAGGACTTACGAATGAATAGTTACACAATATTTTTGGCGATGATGTCCTTTGTTTCGGCGGTTCTGACTGGCCCTGCCCCGGCTACCCTTTTGCCAACCGTTCCTATCACCACCCTCCCGACTGCGACGCAGGTTGGCAGCGAAGCGACCCTCATCGCGGTGCGCCGCCAGGACCGAGAGGCTCGGAACGCTCGAGGAGTGATGACGCGCTTAACACCCGAGGAGCATCTCCGTAGGGCGAGCATTTACCACGTCAATCGCGCGTTTGAAGAGGCCCGTGAACACTGGCAAGCGCTGATTAATTACTACCCGAACGACCCCCGAGTAGCCGAGGCCCTACTTGGCATTGGCCGGTCAAACTTTCAATCCCGTCGTTATTCCGAGGCCTACAACGCTTACGATCGTCTGGCTCGAACGTACGCTTCTACTAAGGAAGGTCGTGAAGGGCTCAACTTCAGCGCCGCCTCCCTATTGAGAATGGGGAAAGCCTCCGACGCCGCGGACCGTTACATTGAGTACGTCAATAGTTATCCCGACGGAGAAAGAGCGGAGTCTGCGCACTTGAATGCAATCGACTCGTTAAGAGAGGCTGGACGTTCAAATGATGCGCTCGCTTGGGTCACTCGCACGAGGCAACGATTCGCTGGAACTCCGACCGAAACAAACGCGATTTTTGGACAGCTGCGGCTTGAGGTTTCGGAGGGCATCTGGAAACGTGCTGTTTCGACGGCGAACGAACTAAGCTCACGAATGTTCCAAAAGGGGGTGGCCACCAGTGTCGCTGAGGTCGCTTACCTAAGGGCATATAGTTTGGATAGAGCTGGAGAGCGGGATTCAGCGATCAATGCGTACCTCACCGTTTCCTCGGGGATCGATTCCTATTACGGTTGGCTCGCCAGCGATCGTTTAGGCGCTATCGTTGACGGGAAGAGACGTCCCAGCTTGGACGATCGCGTAAAACGGAACCAGGCTCAGGCGGCCGCTGTCGCGGATCGGTATCCGGTGCCCTACAAGCAATCCCTCATATCTGCCGCCAAGCAGCGCAAGCTGGATCCGCGATTCGTCCTGGCTATCATCAAGCAAGAGAGCGTCTTCAAACCCTTGGCCAAGTCTCCCGCAGGTGCACGTGGGTTGTTACAACTCACCATCGACGCAGCGCAAAAATATGCGCCTAACGCGGGATTTAGCGACTTGCAAGAAGGCCAACTCTATCAACCTGAAACATCCATCCGCATCGGCAGCGAATATCTTCAAGAGCTTTCGGAAATGTTCCCCAATCTGCCGGAAGCTGTAGCGGCTTCATACAACGGTGGCGAGGACAACGTTGTTCGTTGGGTGAAGCGGGGAAGACAAAAAGATCCGGGTGTATTCACATCGGAAGTCGGTTTCGACGAAACCAAGGCCTACGTACAAAAAGTAATGAATAACTATCGCGTGTATCAGCAACTCTATACGGCGGACCTCACGCGACGGTAGAACGCCGATTCAGGAGAGGGAAAAGCCGCGGCTCTTCCCTCTAACCCCCGGCCTTAAGGTTCTGGACTAAACCTGCGGTCATCGAAGCCAGTCGCGCCCTCCCGCCTTCTTAAGGTATCTGGCCGGTTGTAGGTCCGCGGCACAATTCCCAGACGTACCAGGGCCGGATAATATTCATAACGGATCGTCACTTCCGCTGCCGGCCGCGATTCCAATTCCAAATTTACCCAACGGACATCGTTATGAACTGAGCGGCCGATGCCCGTCGCTGCATAATCATCATCAGGTGCCGGCGCTATGTCGCCGCCCTTTTCTTTGGCCAAACTCTCGTTCCGAGCGCCGGCGGTCGGTGCTGAGGAACTCTTGTCGCGTCCACCGTCTTCCTCGTAGGTCGGACGAGGACGAGGAGTTACAGGAACAGGAATTGGCCGACGTTCTCGAAAGAAAACTGCCTGGACCACACCCAGGTTCGAAGTTTGACCGAGCTTGGCACCATACGAATCGCGTTCTGAGGTGAAATAGAAACGCCGTGCGCGCTCGGAACTCATCTGCCAGCCTCCGATGTTAATCGCTCCGTATGGCTCAATTACCCACTTGCTGGCATTCCATGCCGTCGTCCGACGAGCGTCGATAGTATTAAGGCCATCGACTGACAGAGCGACTGCAACTCGAAAGGGCAGAGGGTTTCGAATTCTAACTTCGTACTCGGCGCCTGAAATGGCTTCAACATAGCTTTTGCCGCGCGCAAAGTACTCTTCAAGCGGCCTTCCGTTTACCATGATCTGGACTTCAAACCGCCGATCGGCCACCACTTGTCCGTTCATATCTGAGATGTGGCCCCCTTCGGCATCTGCCCGATTCGTTGAAATGGGATTCCAAACGCGGGCCGCTTGTGGAGGCCGATAAGCTACCGAAGCGGCTAAGATAGCCAATGCCACTGCTGCGCACGACAGGAATATTGCCGTTTTCTTCATAGTCCTCTCCTCCAATCAGATACCTACAAATGCTTATCCGAGGGAGGAACGTATCGGCTTTGTCCTTCTTGCATGCCAAACCGTAAATCAATTGCTGTATGAACCTAGCCCACAATAAGGTCGAAATCTTGAGGGAATCCCGAAGTATCTCCAGCAAAACCGCCGACACTGGGTATTGTGTTGAGTAAAAAAAGCAGGGAGGCTACAATATCGCGCCTTTCATCCAAATTATTGTTTCGAATCGATTCATCCCAGTCTCTGCTAGGAGTAAATATGGAATATGTGCTGACCGGAACGAAGACCGAAGCTCCTGCCGGTTCTTACTACGACAAGATAGCGGCCTTCTACGATCTTACGTTTAAGCTTAACGGCTACGGCAGATCACTGGATCAGTATTTTGCAAATCACCCGCTCCCGGTTTCTCGTGGGGCGAAGATACTAGATGCCGGTTGCGGAACCGGCCTCCTGACGCTGGCGCTACTGCGCAACCTGCATTTTCCTGTTAGCATTACGGCCCTCGACCTGTCAGCCACGTCGATCACTGCTGCCCGAAAGGCCGTCGAGGATAGCCCGGGCAGAACTCGTGACGTGACCTTTGCGGAAGGTAACCTCCTGTCACTTCCCTTCTCCGATAATTCACTTGATCTGGTCGTAACCAGCGGTGCTTTGGAATACGTTCCACTTGAC
>DATKIS010000623.1:0-7413 GCA_035543975.1 Pyrinomonadaceae bacterium | reverse complement strand
GTGATTGTCAGTCATGAACGAGAGTTTGACTCGGCGCCGATGATGGAAGTGAACCTGCGACGAAATGAGTATGTGACGAGGCTTTCTGACTACGATCAGTTGTCGCATCTGTTCGATTATCTTTTGCCGTTCGAGCCGAGTACGGAGACTCGAATTCTGAGAACTTCAAATCAGATCTCAAATCTGACATCTGAGGCTTGAAATCTGAAATCTGAGATCCCTCATCCCTCATCCGCCATCCGCCCCCGCCGGCCGCAATCTTTACAAACTCTTTATGTCCGGCCGCGTGCCTTTCCGCGCAATCCGCCGCGCATCCTTTGTACAATGCGCGCGTGAAACCCACAGCGTCTGAAAAGCGTTGGACAGGTTACTTGCTTGCCGTCGCCGGAACCATCACGGTCACCGGTGTTCTGAAGCTCTTTAGCGAACACACCAATACGACCACGGTGGCTCTGGCGCTACTCCTGGTTGTCCTTTTTGTCGCCACCTGGTGGGGGGCGCGGCCCGCCGTCCTTGCTTCTCTCCTCGGCGTACTCCTATTCAACTTTTTCTTCCTGCCGCCGTTCCATACCCTGACCATTTCCGCCCCCGACAACTGGATCGCGTTGCTGGCATTTCTCGTCACCGCCATTACCGTCGGCCAACTCTCCGCCCATCTGAGACGACGCAGTGCAGAGGCCGATGCCAGCCGCCGCGAGATCGAGAGCCTCTATGAAAAGCTGCGCGACGCTTTTGAGCGCGCCAGTCATGCTGAGGCCCTCAGACAAAGTGAGAAACTGAAGTCAGCCTTGCTCGACGCCGTTTCTCATGACCTGCGAACTCCACTCACTTCCATCAAGGCTTCGATCACCACCCTGCTCGATGAAACGCGAGGAAACGGCGGCGAGCCATCGGTTGCTCTTGACGCTGAGTCCCGGATCGAGATGATGGAAGTAATCAATGAAGAAAGTGATCGCCTGAACAGGTTCATCAGCGGGCTCATTGAATTGGCCCGCATCGAGGCGGGTGAACTCCACCTGCGGCGCCAATGGGGCGCCGTGGAAGAAATCGTATCGGCGGCGCTACTACGGGCCGAGCCGGTTACGCGTGGCCACCAGATTGAACTCGACATAGAGAAGGACTTGCCCGGAGTGCGCGTCGATGAAAGGGCCGTCAGCGAGGTTGTCTATACGCTGATCGACAACGCAGCCAAGTATTCACCAGGTAACTCAACGATTCGCATAGCAGCGCAACTCTTGGAAATTGGACAGATCCAGTTGTCAGTGGAGGACCAGGGACACGGAGTCCAGCCAGAACTGCGGGAGCGGGTATTCGATAAGTTCTTCCGCGCCACCCGCGACGGAGACGTCAGCACCCTGCAACCATCGGGCACCGGCATGGGGTTGGCTATCGCCAGAGGTATTGTGGAAGCGCATGCGGGCCGGATTTGGATCGAGGCCGCATCTGACGGTGGAACCCGGGTGGTGTTTACCTTGCCCATCGAAGACGATGATGCCCGAGAATTGTCTGACGACGTTGGAGCGGACACAACCGACCTGGTGCTTTCCGTTGGCCCCTTAGCCCGGCAGGATTAATCATGACCACCCAAGCGCGTATTTTGGTTGTTGACGATGAAGCGCAACTCACTCGTGTCTTGCGCACCGGACTGAAATCTCACGGGTACGACGTTCGTACCGCTGCCGACGGATTGTCCGCCTTCGAAACCTTCAATGACTGGAATCCTAATCTGGTGATTACTGACATCGCCATGCCCAACATGAATGGACTGGAACTCTGCCGGCGCTTACGGACAATTTCGCAGGTTCCTATCATTGTCTTGTCTGCGAAGGGCGAAGAGAAAACAAAAATCGAAGCACTCGACCTCGGCGCCGACGATTTCGTCACCAAGCCGTTTGGCATTAACGAACTGTTGGCCCGCGTGCGCGCCTCGCTGCGCCGCACGCCGGTGACAACTGCTGCCGCACCGACAATCCTGGAGGCGGGAGACTTTCGCATCGATATCGAATCACGCAATGTGACCGTGCGCGATAGTGAAGTTCATCTGACGCCGAAAGAGTTTGACCTGTTAGCTTACTTCATGAACCATTCGGGAAAGGTGCTCACCCACCGTACCCTCCTGGCCGCGTTATGGGGCGGCAATTACGTCGAACAAAACGAATATCTGCGAGTCTTCGTCGGCAACTTGCGGAAGAAGCTGGGAACCACCGACTCCGGCAAGAGCTACATTCTGACTGAGCCTTGGGTTGGGTATCGATTTGACCCCGGCGAGTAACAAGGCAAGCAGAAGGCAGAAAGGGAAGGCAAAGGCAGTAGGCAGAAAGCGGAGAGCGATCCACGAAAACCCACGAACTGGCACTAACCCTGTCATGGTTTTCGCGGATCGTATGTTCTCAGCTTTCCTGCCTCCTGCCTCCTGCCCACTGCCTCCTGCCTCCTGCCTCCTGCCTCCTGCCTCCTCCCCCACCCCGTCTTTACAAACTTTTTATGCGCTCTTTACGCCCTTTTGATGCGCAGGGTCGTAGTTTGTTCACATGAGCGAACGAAAGACTGATGATCTTGTTTTCGAATTAAAGGTGGTGGGCGCGGCGTTAAGTTTTCTGGGGGCAATTGTAACGGGACTAGGCGGTATCCTGTTGACCACCAGCTGCGTCGTAGTGCCAACCTTGCATCCGCATTTGCGCGCGTTGGGTATAGGCCTCCTCATGGTCGCATTTCCGCTGCTCATCTGCGGTGGCCATTGTCTTGACTTGATGGTGCCCAGCGAGAACCCTACACCCCAACACCCCCTCCGTCGTGCCGGCCGTCAATGGTCCAGACACTTTTAGCTAAATCACCCACCACCAGACCAACCGAAAACCAAGCAGGGACTTTGGCAGCGGAAATCAAACGTTTCATCATCGGCAGGGCGCTTCGGACTGAACAAGCTTCCCACGAGCGTCTGACCAAGAAGACTGCCCTGGCCGTCTTTTCCTCGGATGCGCTTTCTTCGACCGCCTACGCCACCGAGGAAATCCTGCTCGTGTTGGCCGTAGCCGCTACCTATGCTCAGACCGGCGCTTTCAAGTATGTCGTGCCGATTTCTGTCGGCATCGGGGTGCTTCTGGTTATCGTGGCGACGAGCTACCGGCAGACCATTCATGCTTATCCATCCGGCGGCGGGGCGTACATTGTTGCTAAAGAGAACCTGGGCACAAACGCCGGCCTGGTCGCCGGTGCCTCGCTCCTCGTAGACTATGTGCTCACGGTTGCCGTCTCGATTGCGGCGGGAGTGGCCGCGATCACCTCAATGATGCAGGGGACGCGGTACGCGTGGCTGGACCAACACAAAGTCGTTCTTTGTCTCATTTTCATCGCCTTCATCGCTATTGCAAACCTCCGCGGCGTGCGCGAATCGGGAGCGTTGTTTGCCGCGCCCACTTACGCGTTCCTGATTAGCTTTCTCTTCATGATTGGCTATGGTCTGTTCAGTTACTACACCTATGGTGGCGCCGCGCCGGTCCCGGGTCCTGAAACCATAAAGACCGCCGAAGGGTACCAGCTTCAGCCTTTGACACTTTTCCTCTTGCTCGGGGCCTTCTCAAATGGTTGCGCTGCCCTCACCGGGATCGAAGCCATTTCCAACGGTGTTCCGGCTTTCAAGAAACCCGAGGCCAAAAACGCTGCCACTACTCTCGTCTGGATGGCGCTGCTGCTAACCGTGATGTTCCTCGGCACCAGTGTCCTGGCCTATCTCTATGGCGTTCATCCGCACGCGAGTGAAACCGTGATTTCGCAGTTTGCGCGAATCATGTTCACCGGACCGATGGCCTGGTTTTACTACGTCGTGCAAATCGCGACGGCTTTGATACTCGTGCTGGCGGCAAACACCTCGTTTGCCGACTTCCCCCGACTTGGCAGTCTCCTCGCGCGTGATCGCTATCTGCCGCGCCAGTTTGCCAACCGGGGCGACAAGCTGGTCTTCTCAAATGGAATTGTCATCCTGGCCATCTTCGCCAGCGTGCTCGTCATCGCCTTCGCCGGAGACACCAGCCGCTTGATTCCGCTCTATGCCGTGGGCGTCTTTCTTTCTTTTACACTTTCGCAGACGGGCATGGTCCGGCACTGGCTCAAAGAACGAACTCAGGTCCGCAAGAACAAGCTGCCGCGCCGGCGGCCTGAGGATGAAATCCACTTCACTCAAAGCACGGTCGACCCGGAAACCGATGGTCAACTAAACGCGTCTGAGGAACGGGGTTCGACTTTTGTAGTCGACGAAGTGACCAACGCAACCCACTGGAAGAAATCAATCGCGATCAATGCAGTGGGGGCCGTCGCTACATTCGTCGTTCTTTGTGTCTTCATTGCTACCAAGTTCATTCACGGCGCATGGATCGTGGTGGTAGTGATTCCGCTATTGGTAGTCATGTTTCGGGCCATCCACAAGCATTACCTCACCGTCGCGAAACAACTCTCCACCGAAGGACTCGAAGACCTACATCCCATCCACCACACCGTGATCGTGCCGATCTCCGGCATTCACCGCGGCGTCGTGGGCGCACTGCAATACGCCAAGTCGATTGCCCCTCAGAACGTGCAAGCTGTTTATGTAGACTTTGACGAGGAGGCCACAACCAAACTGCGCGAGAAGTGGGAACGGTGGGGAGCGGGGGTGAAACTCGTCGTCCTGCCGTCACCCTATCGAGAACTGACGCGTCCCTTGCTTCGCTACATCGCACGCCTGGAGCGAAAGAATGGTAACAACATGGTGACGGTAGTTTTGCCGGAGTTTGTGCCGGCGAAGTGGTGGCAACACCTACTGCACAATCAGAGTTCGCTGATGCTCAAAGGGGCACTCCTGTTTCGTGAGGGAGTGATAGTCATCAGCGTGCCCTACCACCTGCGCCACTGATCTTGAAGGCAAGATCAATGAGGCCCGGAGGGCCGGAATTCAATAGCCATGCCCGTGAGGGCGTGGCACATCATAGGAAAGAACGTTGAGGCCCGAAGGGCCGGCACTAGCGCTTTGGCAAGGTTGGTGTCGCACCTTTCGCGCTCATTCTGAGTCCAAGCCACCTCCCCGCGCTGACGCGCCAGCCTATTAAATGCCGCCACTTCGCGGCTGGTCGACAGACTTCGCTCATTCTCAGACGCACCTCGATTAACAACCTGGCTGGATTTACCCACTCGCTATCTGTCCCAACTTTTGCCAGCGGAGGCGACGTCATTTTTGTAGCCCTCCCAAACGCCAAACGACAAACTCGTCTGTCACCTTCATTGACGATCTCAAAAATCACCTGATTTGCGGCCTAAACGCAAATCCGCAGTCTGCGTGATCTGGCTTACGACTTGCTCTGTTTTACCTGGGAAAGGCTTTCACTTTCAGAACACATTCAAGCGTAGGGAGAATAAATGCCGACCGTACACGATGTCGCTAGGCTCGCCGGAGTTTCAACCGCGACTGTTTCACACGTTATTAACAAGACCAAACGCGTGAGTCCCAAAACCACGCAGCAAGTTCAGATAGCGATTACCCAGCTTAACTTCGTGCCGAACCCGCTCGGGCGGTTGTTGGCGTTAAGAAAGATTGCTCCCCCCAGCCTCCTACCTTCGCTGAGGACGTCAACCAATCACGCCAGGCCGACAGCCTCTGATGAATCAACTGCCCAAGACCGATCCCTGTTGACAGTCTTAACGCAGACCGACGGTAGACTTCGATCAATCTCGGGGGCCTCCAATGAAACTACCCGCGCGATGTTAAGGATGGTTCGGGTGGCCCAGCCTATCTCAAGGGCCGATCTGGCCAGGCGCCTGCAGGTACATCGCAGCACTATCACCGAGATGGTAAAGCCCCTGGTTGCTTCCGGACTGTTACGCGAAGCGGCGCCGGCACGGCCCAGAGAGGGAGCTGGCCGGTCTTCGATCGGCTTATCATTTCGCGAAGAGAGAAGTTTTTTCATAGGGGTGAACATCGGCGTGCGGCGCAGTCAGGTGTGCGCGGCTTTGGTCGACGGAGAAATCCTCGGGGAAGAATCCTTTGATACCCCGGAGGATTCAAAGGTGGCACTGGCGCAAGTGCGCGCCGGCGTTGACCGACTTCGTGCCTCGCTCTCCGGGCGGGCGATTTCAGCGATTGGGGTCAGCGTTCCCGGTCCGGTCAATGCCGCACGTACTCATCTGCTATTTGGTCCACAACTCGGCTGGCGCGATGTCGCGGTCGCGAATGCCCTGCGCATTGAAAACCCGTCTCCGGCTCAGATTCTTAACCGCGAGGTTCCGGTAGTGGTTGAGAATGACGCGACCGCCGCAGCACTTTACGAGCGCGGGAGACTGTTAGCCAGGAACAGTAAGGGGGAGTTTAGCGATTTCGTTTTAGTGCGGGTCGGCACAGGCATTGGAGTTGGCCTGGTGCTTGGAGGTGCAGTCTACCGGGGCACTGGTGCCGGTCGCGGACTGCCTGGGGAGTTTGGCCACATGACTATCGTCGCCGGCGGCAAACCGTGCGTCTGCGGTAATCGTGGCTGCTGGGAGCGCTATGCGTCAGCCGCCAGCGCCGCCAGTCTCTATGCTGGTGAGCGCCTTCACGCCCGCGGTGGAAGCCATCTACGTTTTGTAGATATCGTAGCTAAGGCCGAAGCTGGAGAGACTCGGGCCCGGGTTACGCTTGAGCGAATTGGAGATTATCTGGGCATCGGAATCGGAAATATCATTAGCGGCCTGGGAATCCCGCGCATTGTTGTCAGCGGCCGGATCGTGTTTGGCTGGAGATTTATCGAGGACTCTCTGCGCGACGCGGTAGCTCGCACCATGGTTGGGCGGCTAGCGACCTGGTCCATCGAAGCCGGCGAGCCAACCGGATCAGGATTAGGCGGGGCACTGGAAGTTGCGATTGAACAGCACCTGACCTCGATCGTTACTCAGTTGCGCCCGGCTGAGTGAAACCTGTTGACCGGCTTTGAAGGTCTTAAGAGCGGGGGCTTCCCAGCTCTCTCTCCTGTGCTGAGCGCATCAATGCTCGTCGAGCTTTAGTTTCGCCGCATCAATCAATTGATTATTTCGATCATAGTCTGGTGTGAGATGACCGCCCTCTGACGCGGGTGGTTCCGACAAATTGGGTGGGTATTGATGTCGCTGGTAAACCGGGTAGGCCTCGGTTCGCAGATGCGCCGGCATGTGATGACCGCGCCGGGTGGTGCGTTCGTGGCGCAAAGCAGAGATGTCGATCGGCGCAACGACGATTCGCTCACCCGGTCCCGGCGACGCCTGCGCCAGGAGACGGCCGTCGAAGTCCACGATCTGGCTCCCGCCCGGCCACGAATAGGGTGGGTAATGTTTCAAGCTGGCGCCCTGATTCGCGGCCACGACGTATGACATGTTCTCGAGCGCGCGACAACGGTTAACGATGGTCCACCAGTCCATCGGCTCAGTGGCTCCCCA
>DATKIS010000622.1:0-2933 GCA_035543975.1 Pyrinomonadaceae bacterium | reverse complement strand
GGGAACGGGTAATGGGGAAGACTTTACCTTTTACCCATTCCCCGTTCCCCCTATTTGACTTGTTTATTTATCGTCCCTCGACAGGAAGGTGCACCGCAGATGCACCTTTTTTTATTGGAATGAAGAGTCGACTCGTAATCGATCGTGATCTCCTCGCCCGGTTCAATGTCGCGCAGAGCGATGAAGAGAATGTGACCGTACAGAATCTTCATGTAGGCGTTCGGTTCACAGGAATGATTGATATAGTGGGTTCCATTGCCCCCGCGACTTCCGTCCAAACTCCAGCGCTCATTAATCGCGCAGATGCGCAGCTTGCGACGACCCGCCCTGCGATTGGCTTCGGCATTCTTGATCCTCTCGCCGGCATACTCCGCTATTTTTCTTCCGCCTTTGAAATGCGCGACTGAAAAACATCCTCTGCCTTCGATAGCTGATTTTTGAATTGATAAACCTGGAGCGAGTTTGAGTTTCATAGAAGAACCAAGTCGCGCATTCTACACCAAGGTCGGATTTCACGGAGTCAAAGCTTCCTTTTAGCTAGCGAGGGGATGTGTGTGCCCTACCGCGACGAGCTAATTTGAAGTTTTCTCTCTGCCTCCTCAGTGTTCGCCGTTTCTCTGTGGTGGGGAAACGCCGGAAAAACACTCACCACGGACACGGAGGGGGGCACGGAGATTGGGAAACCAGGACACAACTTTGCGAGACAGCCTATTCAGAATATTGGCCGCCAACGCTGTTCCGGCGTGGCGGCCAAGAGGAACTTAAGTCCAACGAACTGGCTACGGCTTGATGTGAAAGCTGCGAGCGATCAGGTCCGTCTGATTTCGGATCCGTGCAAGTTTGTCCCGCAGGCCGGTAAATCGTAGGGCATAGATAGTACGGTTGTCGGTCTGGAGGTAATAAATACGACCCATCATCGTCTTGCCTGTTTTGATGAACTCATACGACACCATTACCCCGCTGAGACGACCCTTAAACGGTTCTTCTTTGCCTTCGACGAATCCCGGGAGAAACCTCAGCTTTTGATCGAGATCGCGCCGGGCAAGCACGGACGCCGTCGTTTCGGCATCCACCATCTCTTTGCGGACCTGAAGGTAGCCATCGAGGCGTTCACCGTTAACGAATTCAGCGTGTTCGTGGGCCGCGTCGGGTTCTGAGGTGGCTCGCCACACGGTTGAGGGAAGCTCAAGGGAATAATCGACATTGGCATTGGTATAAACCTGCTGCGCAGTCGCGGTAGAGCACGTTCCTACCAGAAACATGAAAAGGACAAAGGCGATGGCGGCTTTCATCTTTTTAAGTAAGCTCCAGTGTTTACTTCTGTCAGCTAACGGGCTGTCTTCAATCTTGCGTCCGGTGTCCGGAGTCTTCAGAGGTATTCCGATGCAACCTGCCAGCATACTCGTTGTCTATTAACAGATGTGCTCCAGCGTGACTCAGGTGGGGCTAGGAGTTTGTCCGTCCAATAGCTTCCTTTTGAATTGCTATTAGCGACTCGATCCCCCGTCCAGCCAGGGCCATCAAACTGTCCATCTGCTCGCGCGAAAATGGTTCGCGTTCTGCCGTTCCCTGCACCTCGATAAATCGACCATCGCCGGTGCAGACGACATTCATGTCAACTTCAGCCGTGGAATCCTCGTCGTATTTCAAGTCAAGCAGCGGCACATTCCCGACCACCCCGACGCTGATGGCGGCAACCTGATTAATGATCATACTGCGGTGAATCTTTCCGGAACTAAGCAGCCGGTTATTTGCGAGTGCGAAGGCGACGTAAGCACCGGTGATGGCCGCCGTGCGCGTACCTCCATCGGCCTGCAACACGTCGCAGTCAAGTGTGACGGTGCGTTCGCCAAGCAGTTTCATGTCTGCGGCAGCCCGCAAACTGCGGCCAATCAAGCGTTGAATCTCATGCGTCCTACCGGAGGGCCCGCCCCGACCGATCTCGCGCGGGGTCCGGTTTTGGGTTGCTCTCGGCAGCATCGAATACTCGGCGGTGATCCAACCCTGTCCGCTGTTACGACGGAAGATAGGAACTCTCTCGTCTACGGAAGCTGAACAAACTACGCGAGTCAGCCCCATCTCTATCAGTACCGACCCTTCGGCGTAAGGGAGGTAACCGGGCGTTATTTTCACAGCGCGCAATTCGTCGAAAGCGCGCCCGTCACTACGTTCGAAGCTCATCGTGTCCCCAAATCTCCACCGCCTCCAGCACCGAGGGTGCTGTTCCCAGGAATCGTTCCGCTACTTTGGCGAAACGCTCAGCCGCATCCGTTACATAGAAGTGGTCCAAATCGTCACACAGTTGCCGCTCGCGACTGTTAACCTCAGCCGGCGCCGAAGCCATCTCGCTCGACTGCAGAAGCGCCTCCACTTCCTTTGCGGCGGCATCTCCAGAGTCTATCAGCGGAATCTCATTCCCTATAATCTCACCAATCAGATCACGCAAAATTGGGTAATGCGTACAACCCAGGACTAACGCGCCAAGGTCTTGGTTTCTCAAGTCTGCCAGATATTGAGCTCCCACTGCCCGCGCCACATCCGTCTCTGCCCAACCTTCTTCGGCCAAAGGGACAAACAACGGACAGGCGCGCTCGACGACTGGAATGTGTTCGTCAATCGCCGCTATGGCCTTCGAGTAGGCGCCGCTCTGCACCGTCGCTTCGGTGGCAATGACCCCAATCTTCTTGCCGGTAGCGATCCGTGTCGCCGCTCTAGCCCCCGGTTCGATGACGCCAATCACTTCAACACTGACAGCCTTGCGAATGGCTGGTAGCGCCAGGGCCGACGCGGTGTTACAAGCCACTACGAGTAACTTAATGCCGTGGGCTTCGAGAAACTTCGCGTTCTCAATTGCGTATCGCTCCACAGTTGAGAGCGACTTCGTGCCATATGGAACCCGCGCCGTGTCACCCAGGTAAACGAAATGTTCGGAG
>DATKIS010000621.1:0-2625 GCA_035543975.1 Pyrinomonadaceae bacterium | reverse complement strand
GAGCGCCGTCAATGTGCGTGTGGCGGAGCTAACTTTGATAACGCCGACTTTTGCCGAGCCATTGTCCCCGGCAATACTCCAAGCACTAGACCACTGATCACCCAATTAACCGCTTGTCGCGTCCACGATAATATTGGGTAGTAGTATCCCGGTTCCTCAACGTGGATCCACGCATATAGGGAAATAATGATAAGGGCAGTTACGAAACCGATGACTGCTCGCCCTAACACTCCAAACTTCCTGCGGCTAATAACGCTCACAACCCAGACCGAGAAACCGATAACTACTCCCAGCAAAGCTCCCAGCCCCAACGCCAGGGGTAGAGCTTTGACGATAAAGATAAGAATGTAAGGTTGTAAAATTACAGACGCAAACAGGCTCCCGAAACCTACGAATAACCCGCCCAGTGCACCGCGTCCCAAAAATGGCAAAGGATTGTTTTGCTGACCTTTGATATTCATCCGAATGCTGTTACTCACCATCATCGCTATCGAAGCAAAAGTTGCTGACGAAGAACTCCAACGTTAGGCTGCCTCGACCATCTCACACAACGATCGGCACTCCATGGTTGTTACTCAAGAATTCCGGCCGTCAGGGTTACCGAGCCATATTTGGCCAACAGCCCCTCCCTGTCCTGCGTCGCAGTGATCAAGTCCCCGGTTTGGTCTGCCACCGCGCGGGCTTGCGTCTGCCTTTCATGAGGCAGCGGGAAAGCTAAGACTCCCAATCGGTGGCGTCATGACCAACAGGACTGCCGCGTAAACCCTTGTGCGATGGTTCTGGTGTCTCATTCATTCCCCTGGGTCAGCCAACCAAGCTTAGGACAGGCGGGCTAACGACGCGCTTCAGCGACCGCGCGACAGCATCCGAGCGGAAAGCAAAAGGTTACTTGGGAAGCATGATATCGCGCTTCAGCTGCAGGGCTTTGTTTTTGTCGTGCCGCCGGAACCTTGGATTTGAATTACTTGTTTGGCACATACTTCTCATATTGTGTGCGATAACCGAAGAGTCGTGCCGTCGGGCCGATGATGAAGAACAAAGCCTTCTGCAGTGGGATGGGGGGGCCGGCCATCCAACTGTCGTACTCAGGGCTGAACCTCGACATCTGTAGCAAAGCCTTTGGCGGTCGGCCGTTAGATTCCGACTCGTCGAAGAACCCGTACGCCTGGGTGAGAAAGACGGTAAACCGCTCGGGCATCGCATACTCCGGAGTCAGCGGGCCTTTGACAACCACCTGCGTATCGGTCTCGTTAAAAGGCTTGTGCGGGGTTCCGGGCGTTACCAGCAGCGACTCCCCCTGGCGCAGGAGTTTCTTTTCGCCATTGACGAGTAGGCTTAAGGTGCCCTCGGCAACGATGAAATGCTCGGCGAATGAGGTGTGGATGTGCTCCGGCGGCCCCGGAGCGCGCGGCTCCAGCGTCAGTTCAACCCAGGCAAGACCGCCCTCGCGTTTTAGAATCGTCTGGCGAAAACCTTCGGTCCTGCTGACAAATACCTGACCTTGCCGCGGATAGTAGTCTGGGCCCGGTTCAGCTTCCGGGAAGATGACTCTGTCCAGCAGAGCACCGATGAGTATGTAGGCCAGAACGAAGCCTGGAATCCACCGAAGCAGCCTTTTCATCCTCGCTCCTCAATTAGACAAGTTGATAAAGCGGCAGTGCGTTATCCTCCGGCGTAAACCCCATGCCCAGTTCGGCCGCGACCAAAGCCAGCTCCGCCTGTCGCTGAGATTCGCGTCGGTTGCCGACTTTCACAGCGATGACGACGAACAGCACCGCCAGTGCGCTGAGGGTCACGAAGAACAACAAGGGTAGGAATTTGCTTGTTTGATGTAGGTCCATAAGATGGAGTCGGTCAGCAGCTGAATTGGTCTTCCCGCTGACGGGGCAAAAATGGAACCCGACCGCGCCGACAGACATACTCTACACAAGCCTTAGACGGCCGGCGCCGCCACTCAGCCTGCCGGGCAGTGAAAGCACAGTGGGCTCAGCTTTTCGGGCATGGCCACACGGCTTGCCGGCAGGATAACGCTGGGCTTCAGTTGCGCGGCGCGAACCCACGCTAGCTACGTCGCAGGAAATACCATGAACAGGATGCTATCGACGCGTCCGCTGCAAGCCAAGCGTTATGCTCTGGACTCGGGCTAAAACCTGAATCCTACACCAGCGCTGAATTGCAGGTTATGTTTAGTTTCAGGAGGTCGTACTATGATAGCCCGCGACAGAAAAGCGCCTTGCCCCGAGAACGAGCCATAGGGAATTATCGTATCGCCCAGATCGAACCGCGTGAAAATTCGCCGCGAGGCATAGTACTCGACGACTGCACCAAAGTCCGCTGAGAAGTAGAGCGCCTTATCGGTGCCGAAACGGCCCACCACAAATGGTGGCAAACCTGGAGCATTCGCGACATCGAAAGTGCTAAGCAGCTTGTTCACTTTGGAGAAACCGACAAAGCCGGGCCGGGCCTTCCCAAAGATCCCGAACCTTTGAAATCGCTTCCCCACCTTGGCGCCAAACTGTCCCTGAAAAATTCGGCCTTGCGGCCCGGCGCCGATCGGAGCCGTGTCACTGAATCCGCTCCTTGGAAACAGGTTTCCTTCTGCTTCGAGCGCGACGTTGTTTGTAA
>DATKIS010000620.1:0-3196 GCA_035543975.1 Pyrinomonadaceae bacterium | reverse complement strand
CTCAAGGTGCCGTCAGCCGGGTTGGGATGGCGATCGACGGTCTCGATCCACGTCATGGTTCCGTCCGGCAGCATTTGGTAGGGCAAGAGCTGCCGGTTCTTATGAAGCTTCAAAGTATCGGCATTCAAAACGAAGAAGCTCCCGTTCTTACAACCCACGCCGACTACCTTTTCCTCGTTGGGCTGGCCGGCGTTCCATTTGAACAGAATGGGCGCGCCGCCAAGATCAATGTCGCCATCCGAGGGACGATAATTACTGTCCTTGGGCACCTGGAAAAACGCCTTAAACTCGCCCGTCTCGGCATCGAGCGAAAGCACGCCATTCGAATATCCCAGGCTGGGCAATTCCGGCGTGAACGGAGGTATCGGTAGCGTTTTGCCGTCCCATTGCCAGCTGGCGTTTGGTTCCGGTTGCTGGTTGCCGGTTGAGCAGTAAAGTCGATTCAGGTCTTTGTCGTACGCGATTGAGCCCCAGACCGAACACCCCATCACAATCGGCGGATTGCTGACTGGAGTGATGGAAGGCGGAACGGTCCCCTGCAAGACTGGCGCGGGAACAAAGTTTGGCTGGTTGTCCTGGTCACTGGTGAATTTGTTGGTGCAAAAGATCCAGTTGACGTTTCCGGTAGCCGTGTCGAGGCAGAATACAAAGCTGAAGAGCTGGGGATTCTCTCCCTCGCCGCAACCCACGTAGACTTTCGTTCCATCTGCCGACACCACCGGTGAAGACCACATCACCGCCGGTGGCGCGCCCATATCAACCCCGGCCATGTTGGTGATTGGTTGGTTGTGCAGGATGTCTTCCTGACGCATGTCGGTGAACCAGATTTCGGCCAGCGTTTCCTGATCGAGACAGTAAAACTTTCCGTTGAAAGCGCCGAAGTAAACTCGGCCATTGATCACCGCAGGCGTGCTGCCCATGCCGGTGAAGCTGTGGGCATCACGCGGATCGCAGCCTAAGTCCCAGGCAAAGGTATTGACGATTTGGCCTGTCTGGATGTCGATCTTGTGGAGGGCGCCGCCGTTGCCGCCCTGGGCCTGTTGGTAATTGGCCAGGCCAACATAGACGAAGCCATCGGTAACCGCAGGGACGGAAAGCACCGGACCTTCCAGCGGAATCGAATGCAGCGTCGTGAAAGAAGTCGAAGCAACATTGGCACTGTTAAGGTCGCTGTCTGAAACAAAGCCAGTGTGTTCCGGGTCGCCGTGGTACATCCACCAGCCGGAAGGCGCCTGGCCCACCGGGGTAGCCGGCGAAGAACTCGCCGCGGCCAAGGGCTGCGGGGCAGCCTCGGTGGTCGTGTCGGATTGCAGCGCTTTGCTCCGGTTCCGCAAAGCCATTTCACTCTTCTTATCCATTAGTATGCCCTCCGGTTTAAGCCCCAGCTGAAATCAGACTGTCCCGCCCGGTAATGACAACTCATGCAGCTATTCCCGCCCGCGCCGGCGGCGTCACTTTGACTCTGAAAGTAAGTCTCCATGGTGCTGTTGGTGGCGCCGTTAACCGGAAAAGCAGCGCCCGCCCCCTGTGGGTAGATACCGCCGGTTTGCATTAACTTGAAATTGTTAAGGCCGGGGTTGGAGGGCCACTGCGTAATCACCAGTTGGTAATACTGCCAAACGGTGCCTTTCAAGATCTGCTGATAGTAGGCGTTGAGATCGAGCGTAGATGCCCCGGCCGGCGTGTTGGGAATGGGATTGGCCCGGGTCACCTGGACCGGAACCAGCGGTGAAGACGACGGACTGGCCGAGGGAGCGGGCGGCCGATAACTGAACCCCCCGATGGTTTTCGGTGTGTCAGTGCCGTTATTAAACGAATAGCCCTTCGGCGGAGCTGACGGCTTCGGAGTTACACCGGCGTCAGGCGGAACGTTGTCTATTTGTTCAAACGTGGACCACACCCAGGCCGTAAACGGATTGACCTTGTGCGCGATGTGCAAGCCGACCAGCAGCACAGACTTCTGCGTACAGGTTTTGGATTGCGGATTGTAGATTTGCGCAGTGGTCATGTAGAACCGGGTGGGGTCGTCTTTATCCGGTTCATAGATGCGCCAGGAAGCCTTCACCATGATCGAACCCAGCACGGCGGGTGACGCGGTGCTGCTGGGCATCTGGAGCGGTACCGGCTGGTTCTCTTTAGGCGCCAGGTTCTTGACCAGGTAGAGCCATGACGTTGGATCACTGTCCTGGCCACGGATGAAATTGTACTGAGCCTGATCGTAGCGGACGTCGTAGTAAACGTAGTTGCCGCGCTGATCGATGAGCGGCGCCGAGAAGGCCTGCGAGGTTTGCATCAGTGCCGTGTCGCCCTTGGTCAGGAAGATAAGGTTCTTCTGACCAGCCTGCCCGTTTGGACACGGGTTAACCGGCAGGTCAGACGAATCCCAGGGACTGGGCCGCTGGTTCTTCTGCCCAAACAAATCAAAAGAATCCTTGTAACTCCCCCAAACCACCTGCGTCCCGTTAGGCGCTTTGATAAACGCGTTGGGGTCGGTGGGGTTAGTGGGAACGCCCCGGGCGCCGGTGGCCGGCCAGTTTAGGGCAATGAACGACTCCCATGAAAAATAGTCGAAGAAGGGTCGAGCCTGCTCAGACGTTTGCACGTCAGCGGGCACCGTTATTCCCAGCGGGACATTTCCACTAACGACCGGGCTGGGCATCTCTTTCGGGAAACCGGCGGGCCACGGAGGTAGCGGCATCTGCGTGGGACTGGCAGCGGGCGCGCCAGCAAGCGATCTGACTTCTGAATTGTTCGTCGGCGCCGGTTGGCAACCGAAACAAATAAGGGCGACGAACACGCTGACAGACAGATATGAGAAGTGAGTCCTGGTCATAAATACTCCTTCAAACTTTGGAGATGAGGCCAAGCGTAAACATCATCCCCAAAGCTTAGCGAGAATGTTTTGATAGACAGTGAGGTAGTCGGCTGGCCACTTGCGCAAAGACAAAGGACGCGGCTTCCGGACTACGACAGGGTGCTGGCGCTCAATTGTGTCCGACACACTTTATTAGTTTGTCCTTTGGAGTGCGGCGGCTTGACGCCGCTTTGGTCCGCGGCGGCTTGACGCCGCTTTGGTCCGCGGCGGCTTGACGCCGCTTTGGTCCGCGGCAGCTTGACGCCGCTTTCGTCCGCGGCGGCTTGACGCCGCTTTCGTCCGCGGCGGCTTGACGCCGCTTTGGTCCGCGGCGGCTTGACG
>DATKIS010000619.1:0-3377 GCA_035543975.1 Pyrinomonadaceae bacterium | reverse complement strand
GGTGCTGGTGGCCGCATCGTACGAGAGTAGCTGCGGGTGCAAGCCGACAGATGTTGAAGGAGCAACCTGCAGCACGTTTGGCAAAGTACCGGCAGGAATAGTTCCGGAAACAATGTTTTGCTGGCTCAGGCCTCCCAACGGTTGGGCATATGGGAGTTTCGTTTTGAATACGTCGGAATCATAGGCAAGTGCGTTGGTTAAGTTCACCACGATGCAATCTCCCGCATTGGCCCGCAAGATAAGCGGCTCAACCGGGACCCCGGCCTTGAGTTTGCCCGCGTCCAGATCCTCGGTTCTCACGTACATGATTCCCAGGGGTGCGCTCAGCACGTTCTTAGGATCGCGACCATTAAAAACTATGCGACCTTTGGCTGGAGCCGGAGTGGTAACTGCCAACGCCTTCTGCGCTGTAACGGCCGTGACATTGAATGTCCGTGTTACCGCACCGGGTTGAAGGGTCGTTGGGCACGTCGAGTACTCTTCCTTCATGGCTGGCGTATTAGGCAGCGGCTGTAAAAGTTTCGCCGGCCTGTTCGAATCGTAAGCGCGGAAGAGTCCCCACATGCCATTGGAGATGCCGTAGATGTCCAGGCTCGGACTGTAGAGATAGTCGGCGCAATTACCTTCCGACATGCCGTCGGGGCACTTGCGAACCGGTACTCCCGCAGGTTTCGGCGCTGACGAAGATGGTACCTGGAAGAGCAACTCAAAGTGCTCTGAGAGTCCCATCGCCTGAGCGCTGCGATAGCCGGAGTTTTTCCACGAGGGTTCGGAAAACCAGGTAGCACCCTCAAGGTTAAACTGATGCGCGAACATATGAGCGCCTACCAACAAACGAACCTGCACCTTGTCGCCCTCATACGCGCGCATTTGCGGCGTAATCGGATCTCCCTCCATGCCTGGCAGAGCCAGCTGAGTAATGGCTGAGTTGAAAGCCTCAGAGAGGTCGCCTTGTCCAACTCGGTAGGGAATCGGCTCGTTTTTATAGTTCACAGTTTGGGTGCCGACCGTACCGGTGCTAACCAATGTGGGCTGTGAAGGCGCGCCAATAGAATAGGCGTGATTGACATACCCCAGGCTTGGATTTGGACTCGGAGGCTTGCTGGGATCCGGGTACAAAGGAGCAGCCTTGTCCGACCGCTTTTTGCTCATGTACGCAAGCTGAAAGTCCTGGAACTCTAAAGCAAACTCCCGGTAGCTGACATCCGCACCGGACGGATCCTTGGTCAGGATATCGGCCTTCCAACTGGTCGGACCGCCATCGGGACGCACCGGCGGCGAACTTGTCGGGCCTCCCATCATTGCGCCGGTCTCCGAATTACGCCACCTCGAACCCAACGGCTCTATTAGCAGACCTGCATACAGACCTGCCTGTTGATGAGTGGAGGGACCAAAATGGTCATGCGTGAAAACTGTTCGCATCGTTCGGTCTTCACCTGCATCATTCAGCAGCGGATCGAGGTACCAGCGCTGGATCGTGGTCTGTGCGCCGAACCAACTTTCGCACAAGGGCCGGTAATTTGGTGTCCAGTCGTCTACGCAAAGCTTACACTTTGGATTGTCCTTATTTGCGGGGGCACTGCAATCTAAGATCTTGTCTGGCGGCGGCGTGGGCGTCAGTGGCTTCCCTGGTTGATTCACAAAGCCGTTGGTGGCGCTGTGGTTAATGGCTCTAATCGTTTCCTGGACTTCCTGGGGGCTGAACGTCCCGTCTTCGTAGTTGAAGCCGTTTCCCGCTCCATCTGAAGAAGTCACATCAAACTTCACCAGGTGAATATGCTGGCCCAGAATATCGGTGGGAGTGCGCACCTGGAAATCATCAACCACGTAGTAGTTCGGCACTAGATTCGTGTGCCAGTATTCGATGATGTCTCCCGAGTTGCCACGGAAAAACAATGGTTCCGGTGGACGCTTCCTGGTGAGGGTGTCATTAGCATCCTCCCATAACGTAAGCATTCGTTGTTGCGAGTAGTGCCAACCGAGCGCAGGCTTATTAAGCGTCACATCCATTTGAATGGCCGCTGCCTTGTAAATGCGCTTTTCCTGTTTCTTCGTTTGTTTGTTGTAGTTGATAGGATTGCCGTCATCGTCGATTGCCGGATCTGCAAAGGGGGCGCCTGCCTGGGCTCCCAGCGGCAAACCGTTAAGTATGAAGCCGGTGAGCGGTGTGCTCACACAACTACTCGGGGACCCATCGGGAAAGGGGGTTGCCTGGCAACGTCGACCGTGGTATTGCATCGCGACTTTTTCGACCCGCGTTCCATCTTCCGGAAGCTGAACGGCGTCCACCTTGGACAGGTCCTTGCTCCAATCACGCGTTGTGTGACGCTCGTATGAAACCTCGCCGCCAGTGATAACGTGACGCGGCAAACCACCATTCATATAAATAATGTTGCCGCTGCCATCCATCTTGCAATTGCCGCTCGGGTCTGTTTCGCAGGCGAAATCAAGCGGCGGGTGTGGCGCCCGCGCGCCAGCGACGCCGGGAATAAAGAAGGGAAAGCCCGGGTTCTCGGTCACATTCTGTCCGGTCGGATCAGGAGCCGATGGGGTACCGTAAACGACATGACCCTTATCGATAAAGACGGATGATGCGGGGAGCCCTGCTCCGGGTATTGGCGCCATGGGAATTGTCGGCAGCGGCACCAGTGCTGGTATCGGTGTGCCTGCCTGAATCTCGCCATCAGGCAATGCCCGCGCGCCGAGGATCGGAATTCCATTCGGGTTCAGTTCGGTGCCGGATTCGAACACGTCATGCGTGCGCCACATGGCCCACATGCCCGAAGCGAAGTGGGGATAAAAGTGGCAATGGAAGATCGAATCGCCAACTACCTTGTTGCGATTGCCGCTACCGTTGTAGGTCATCTCCAGGGTGTAGCTCGCTCCGGGGCTAATCATCTGGCTGTCGAGATAACTACTCTCGTCGCTGTTTGGCGATTGCAGCCACTGGTGTGCGTGTTGATGATGCACATGGGTCACGCCGGTACCGCCATGAAGAATTCTGAACTTGAGATGGTCGTTGATGTAACTGTGATAGACGTTTGACGGATCGTCCGCGTAGTAAGCTCTGGTAGCTTTTGCCAATCCGGCCAGCGTGTAAGGTTGAGTTATGGAATAGGCACCGCTGGCGGTCGCAGCTGCATTCGCCTCAAGGACGAGCTTCGTATCGCTTGTAATCGACTTCACGGTACCGAGGACACTGCCGGGACTAGTCAGCAAAACCAGGGAGTCTCCAGGCCTCACTTGAGTTTTGAATTTAGTGCCACCAGTTCCGGTAACTGTCGTCGTGTTTTTCGTGAACGATACGCTGCCGGCAGGAGGAGTGGCAGTAAGTTGTCTGGCGTTTACACAATTCGGAAGGGGTGGAGTCGCTGGGT
>DATKIS010000618.1:0-3849 GCA_035543975.1 Pyrinomonadaceae bacterium | reverse complement strand
GCGGCGATGAAACGACGGAGGGTGTTGGTATCGAGACGGCAGTCAGTGTGGGCGATGAGCGCCAGCGTCAGCGCGTAGATTCTTGGGTAACCCGTGTGTTCACCGTCGGCGAGCTTTGGCAGTTCGTGGTAGTAACCGCGGGGCAGGTCTTCGCGGATCTCGCGGAGTTGCTCGTCGACGATGTGAAAATTATCGACCAGCCACTCAGCCGCCGGTGAAATCGAGCGACCGCTGCGAATAGCTTCGACCAGATTGCGGTAGGCACTAAATAGTTTGCGCCCGTTATCTTCCAGACGCGGCAGTAGCTGGGCCCGGCCTTTCTTAGTGACTGTTTTATGTTCAGCAGCCAGGGCTTTGGCAAACTGTTCCAGCCGCTCTACGCTAAAGATCTCGCCGAGCAGAGGCTGCTCATCGGCTTCACCGGACTGTTTGCGAAATCCAGTCCGCATTAGTTCGAAGAACTCAGTCATAGTGCGATCAATCGTCCGGGAGCCAACTTCTCAGTTTCCCAAGGTTAGTTATGGCCGGAACGAGAATGCTCAGAATCCGGACCTTTCAGTCTGTTTAGCGCCTTCTAATCTGCCGCCTTCGGGTACTTGTTGTGGGGGGCTTTCAGAATATCACGACTCCTACCGAGAAGCAGGGATGTCTACGGTCCGTCAAGCAACGATCCACTAATTCACACGAAGCAACACTAATCTTTCTTCCTGAAGGTTCCTGTAGTTTAGTGGATCGTTGTAGACGGCTTCGCCCGCAAAACAAACCCGCCCGACAATGAACCCAACACACTCCGGATTCTGTAGTATTCTTTGCGGCCATCATGGACGTCGACGCAAATCCAGGTAATGGACAAGCTCGCTGGCGCGCTCTTGCCTTGCTCGCTATCGCGGAGCTACTGGCGATGTCGCTCTGGTTCAGTGCCGCCGCAGTGGTGCCGGCCTTGCGCGTCGAATGGAATTTGAGCGACGCAAGTATCAGCTGGTTGACTATTGCAGTGCAGCTTGGCTTTGTGTGCGGCACTCTCGCCAGCGCTTTCCTAAACCTTCCAGACATAATCAGCGTGCGTTATCTGGTCGCAGGTTCCGCCTTTGCCGGTGCGCTCGGGAATGCTGCGCTTGGCCTCTATGCCCACGACGCCCAAACCGCAATTATCTTTCGATTTCTAACCGGGATGTGTCTCGCCGGAGTCTATCCGCCCGGAATGAAGATCATGGCGACCTGGTTTCGGCGGGGACGGGGGATGGCCCTCGGCGTACTCGTCGGTGCGTTAACTCTGGGCAAGGCCTCGCCGTATCTGGTGAACGAGTTGGGCAGCGCAAACTGGCGACAGAACATTCTTTTCATCTCACTGCTCGCAGTGGCCGGGGGATTTCTGGTCATCTTCTTTGTGGCGGAAGGACCCTACGCGTTGCCGGCAGCCAGGTTTGACTGGAGACAAGCGCTCGCGGTTTTCAGCAATCGCGGCGTGCGACTGGCCAACCTTGGGTACTTCGGGCATATGTGGGAACTCTACGCGATGTGGGCCTGGGTCCCGGTAATGATTCGGGCGAGTTTTTTGGTCGCCAGGACATCGCCGGTCCCTTCGGAGTTTGCCTCGTTTCTGGTGATCGGTTGCGGTGCCGCAGGATGCGTTGCCGGAGGGCTATTGGGAGATCGCGTCGGCCGCACCGTGGTGACTTCGTGGGCAATGGCCATCAGCGGGACTTGCTGCCTGGTGATTGGTTTTCTCTTTGGCGGTAATCCGTACCTGCTTCTCCTGGTTGCCGCAATCTGGGGCGCAACGGTGGTCGCGGACTCAGCGCAATTCTCGGCCTGCGTAACCGAGCTCGGCGACCCTCAGTACTTAGGGACGGCCCTGACTATGCAGACTTGTATCGGATTTCTGCTGACCACGGTCTCGATACAACTGATACCTTATTTTGTCAGGACGGTGGGCTGGCAGTATGCGTTTGCCATCCTGGCTCCGGGACCGCTGGTAGGCGTGATCGCAATGCTGCGATTGCGTGCGTTGCCGGAAGCGGCGAAGATTGCGCAAGGGAGAAGATGAAAGCAGATGTCAGATGTCAGATTTCAGATGTCAGGCAAAAGCAGAATCTGCATTCTGAATTCTGTCTTCTGTCTTCGGTAATTCGACATCTGACATCTGACATCTGACATCTGACATCTGACATCCCATGTCCACCGAACTGAAACAACGAGTCCGCAAGATCATTCGCCTGCTAAAGCGCGCGTATCCGGATGCGAAGTGCTCACTCAACCACTCAAACGCTTTTGAGTTGTTGATTGCCACGATCCTTTCGGCCCAATGCACGGACGCGCGGGTAAACATCGTGACGCAGGATTTGTTTCGCAAGTATCGGAAGCCCGAGGACTATCTAAAGGTTTCGGAGAAAGAGCTGCAGCAAGACATTCGCACTACCGGCTTCTTCCGTAACAAGACCAAATCAATTCAGGGCACCGCCAAAGCGTTGACTGAAGCATACGGAGGCGTGGTGCCGTCCACGATGGCAGAGCTGTTAGAACTACCCGGCGTGGCGCGCAAAACCGCCAACGTCGTTTTGGGTAACGCCTTTGGCATCAGCGCCGGGGTAGTAGTTGACACTCATGTGACTCGACTCTCCCACCGCCTGGGCTTATCTGCTGAAAAGACCGCTGAGAAAATTGAACAGGACCTGATCGCGATTGTGCCTAAGAAAGATTGGGTCATCTTCCCGCATCTGTTCATTGCTCATGGGCGCGCGGTCTGTAAGGCTCGCAGCCCGCTTTGTGAAGAATGCGTCGTCGAAAAGCTTTGCCCGTCGTCATATCTCAAGACGGGCGTGACACCTCCAAGCTGACGCTTTACTTCGTGAGAGGTCGGGTAATTTCGCGGATCGCTTTTCGCCAATCGGGGCCCCACGATCCCCGAAATCACACGAAAGACCACGAAAGACCCACGAAATGAGAATTCCGACTGGCGGACTAGTCCTTTCGCTTTCCCAAATGATTTGACCTTTCCCCCACTCGCAATTAAAGTCACGTCACTCGACAAGGTAATAGACAGATAAACGGAGGACTGTGCGATGAGAAAGTTTGGAATGATTAGCGCACTCATTATCACTTGCGCGCTGGTAGCTCTAGCGGTCGCCCCGGCGGCCAATTTTGCCGGGACCTGGGCGTTGGATAAGGCAAAGAGCCAGGGTTTGTCACCACGTATGCAGGGCGCTGACAGCGTCACCTGGACGATTACGCAGGACGACAAGACTATCTCCATCGACCAGAAAGTCACTGGGGGCCAACCGCCCGCGGGTGGTGGACCTGGCGGCGGCGGCGGCGGTGGCGGCGGCGGCATGGGCGGCGGACGAGGCCCGGCCGGACCGACCTCCTATAACCTCGATGGCAAGGAAGTCACGACCGAGATCACCGGCGGACAAGCGACTGGCAAATCGAGCTTGAAAGCTGCCTGGGCGGACAGCGCTTTGGAGTTGTCCCGCAAGACGACCTTCAATACGCCCGACGGTGAAAGGGTTAGCTCAACTACGCAGAAGCTTTCACTTTCCGGCGATGGCAAAGTCCTGACTGCCGTCGTCCACAGTGAAGGCGGCCGTGGCGGCCCGACCGACTCGACCCTCGTCTTCAACAAGCAGTAGGTTTACAGGCGTATAGAGTCCAATCTTCAGGTGGCCGCTCGCGATACCTTCAAGCTGGCCAGTATCGGAACGGCAACCTGAAGGTTGGACTCTAAACACTTGGGCCTGCATCGCGCGAAG
Source organism: Pyrinomonadaceae bacterium (assembly GCA_035543975.1). GTDB lineage: Bacteria > Acidobacteriota > Blastocatellia > Pyrinomonadales > Pyrinomonadaceae > PSRF01. The sequence continues at coordinate 100 of DATKIS010000618.1, read as the reverse complement.
GTCCGCTCACAGTTTCCAAGAATCATGCTCCTGGTCAGTCGGGACTCCCTTACTTAAGAGAATCGCAACCGCGTGAGCTATCGTTTTCCCTGGTATCGCC
>DATKIS010000617.1:0-4369 GCA_035543975.1 Pyrinomonadaceae bacterium | reverse complement strand
GCGCGGTCGGTAATCTACTCCAGTCCCCTATCGATGATTGCAAACTCCTCGCGCGTATCGGTAGCCATGAACGGGATTGCGAGGGGAGCGTCGCGGCCTGCTCCTGGATATGCGATGGAGCGCGAAAATCTCGTCGCGCTTCATGGATTCAGCTGTTTCCGTCGGGGTAAAGATGCTACCCAAATCACGAGCGATTGACAATCGGAGAAGGGGAGGCGGCGTCAGGGAAAGACAGGAGACCTCGTCGCAACTGACGCAGACGTAGCTCAGGAGCTGTGCGTACCGCGGTATAGGGCTAAGCCTTACCGCGCGGACGGCGGCAAGCCGCGAAATCCAGAGAGCCATCTGTTCACCAGCATCTTCACTCCCGCCTTCTGCCCTTGCCTGCTGCCTTCCCCGCCCACTTGCACTCCACGGTGATCCAAGTGAGACTAGATTGCACTAGCATTAAGGAGGGAAATTATGAGGGACAAGTCATCTTTTTTGGGCACTCGGCGGGCGGCGACGATGGTCAGCGCTATTTTGACGCTGACGATCTTGGTTCTTTCATTAGGGGCCTGTAACCGCCAGAACCCGCCCGTTCGCTTCGCGTCGACTTCTGATCCTGGGGTAAACAACGCACCTATCAATAATCCAGCGCCTAGCGGCGCAGGCGTACCCGCAGTGTCTTATGCAGACCTGGTGAGTCGCGTTTCACCGGCCGTGATCACGATTCACAGTGAAACGCGAGTGCGTGCGCCACAGCAGTATCCATTCCTCGACGATCCGATGTTCCGCAAGTTCTTCGATCAGCGCCGCGCGCCACAGCAGCCGGAGCGCCGCGCCAGCGGTCTCGGTTCGGGAGTAATCATCACTACCGACGGTTACATCCTTACAAACCACCACGTGATTGACGGCGCGGAACAAATCAAAGTTGACTTAAACGACAACCGCACGCTGGACGCCAAATTGGTCGGGTCGGATCCGCCCAGCGATCTGGCAGTCTTGAAGATCGATGCGACCAACCTACCGGTGTTGGCCCTGGGCGACTCAGACAAAGTCAGAGTAGGAGATGTGGTGCTGGCCATCGGCAACCCGTTGGGAATTGGCCAGACAGTGACCATGGGCATCATCAGCGCTAAGGGCCGTCAGACGCGCCTCCAGGGCAGTGGCAGCTTTGAAGACTTTCTCCAAACTGACGCGCCGATGAACCAGGGCAATTCAGGTGGAGCGCTGGTGAGTACGAATAGCGAACTCATTGGCATCAACTCGCAGATTCTCTCGCCCTCGGGCGGCAGTATCGGAATCGGGTTTTCGATTCCGTCAAACATGGCGCGCACCATAACCGATATGCTGGTTAAGAACGGCAAGGTCCGTCGAGGTCAACTCGGTGTAGTGGTCGTACCTGCGAATTCCGAGCCTGCTAAGGAACTTGGTATCAAGGACAACCGGGGCGTGGTGGTGGCCGAGGTGTCATCAGGCGGCGGGGCTGAAAGGGCCGGCCTGAGAAAGGGCGACGTCATCACCGCGTTTAATGGCGCACAAGTCGACGATGCGAATGCTTTCCGAAACCAGATAGCGAGCACGGCGCCGGGGACGGAGGTAACTCTCACGATTCTGCGGGATGGTAAGGAACAGCAAGTTCGCGCCAGCCTCGGAGAGTTGAAGCCGCAGCCGGAGAGATAAACGGAATGGCTTGGCGGCGGTGTTCGATTATTCGGACGCCGGAGGGTTCTCGAGAAAGTAGCCGGAGGTCGAAGCAAGCGCAGACCTCCGGATTAGGAACCCTTTGCGATTGCCCGCTGTAGGCCTGCGAGAGCATAACTTCTGGCATCCTCTCGGATGCAAAGGCTTTTCGTACCCTGTTCCGGTGGTCTTCGGACCGGCTACTATCTGTCAGCCCGTCGGGCTGAAGCGGGCAAACCCCAGCACTTTGCGTCAATCAATACTTTTGAGGCAAAACATGCTAGGCTGGGATTCCCGATGCAAAGGGAGGCATAACAACCTTTGCAGTGGTTATTACGTCTCACTTTCCCGAAGCTGTTGAGTCACGAATTTAATCCAAAGCGCTTGCCGCGTTCACTGAAATCATACAGAACCAAACATGTCAGCCGAGATGACCAGATCTGAAGAAGCCCAGCGGACAATTCTTGTCGTCGACGATTTTGACGATACGCGCCTGTTGTTGAGGACCTGGCTCCAGAAAAAGGGTTATCGGGTAATCGAGGCGCAAAACGGTAAGCAGGCGGTAGCCGAGGCTGCCAACAGTCAGCCCGACCTGATCATAATGGACGTGGAGATGCCTGAGCTTGATGGACTCTCGGCCACGCGCAAGATACGCGCCCTCGCAAATCCCGAAGAACTTCCGATTGTTGTCGTTTCCGCCTATGGCGCGGACCAGTTTCGAGCCGCCGCGCTGGCGGCTGGATGCAACGAATATGTCTCAACTCCCTTCGAACCAGAGGAACTAGAGAAACTCATCAAGTCGCTCATCAAGTAATCGACTCGATCCATTCCGGCGGCGAGCTATATACGGATTTTCCATATGTCATTTCACATTTCTCAGTTTCCATTTAAGGAACCCGTTTATCGAGCGCCGTCTCGAGTTTCTCACTCCGCTCGACCCGCAACTGTTCGCATCAATACCTGCGATGACAAATGAAAAATGAGAAATGAGAGATGGAAAATCTGCTTTCGATTTGCCCGATCGCTTCAACAAGCTAGCCGCCTTTTGGGGTTCGCCGTCGCCCTACTGGTATGCGCCTCGTTGGCGAATGCCCAGAACAGTCAGTGTTCCTTGAAGCTCGCCCAACTACCGGACGCGCCGGAGTTGTTTGGGTTTCGATTGGGCATGACCACCGAGCAAGTGAAAGCCAGGGTGCCACAAGTACAATTTGGCAAGACCACGGACTTCGGTGTCTTACAAACGAGCGTCAATCCTGACTTCGATCCAAAGATCGACAAGACCTCGTTCGTCGGCGTCCGCACAGTTTCTCTCGACTTTCTCGACGACGGGTTGACTTCGCTGTGGTTTGGTTACGACAGTTCCTTCAGATGGAAAACTGTCGACGAATTCGTCGCCGGAATCTCGCGCTCACTTCAACTACCCAAAGCGTGGACTCCGTGGAAATCGAAGGGCCAACAGCTTCGCTGTGCCGATTTTCAGATGACGGTAACGTTTGTAGCAGAGGGCCCCAGCTTCCGCATTCTGGACCTCAATGCCCAGGAAATTCTGACCGCCCGCCGCGAGGCTGATACCAATTAGACATAGCCGCGCGTTTTCAGAGTTGAAACTTTCGGTGGCCGAGTATCGCCACCGCAAACTTAAAGTTTGAACTCCGAACTGCTTCGGTCTATTGTGTCCGCCGTCGCCTCGCGATCTTGATTTGTTCCAACCTGTCCAGGCTTTGACATCGATTAAGGAGATCTCAAAATGATCAAAGAATTTCGAGAGTTCATCGCTCGCGGCAACGTGCTTGACCTGGCCGTAGCGGTAATCATCGCGGCAGCTTTTGGCAAGATAATCACTTCACTGGTTGAGGGCGTTATCATGCCGCCGATCGGCTTGGTACTTGGCAAGGTGGATTTCGCCAACCTGTTTATTGATCTTTCCGGGCAGCATCCGGCTTCGCTGGCAGAGGCCAAGCTTAAGGGCCTGCCGGTGATCGCCTACGGGACTTTCCTTAACGACATCGTATCCTTCCTGATCGTGGCCTTCGTGGTCTTCCTTATCGTAAAGGCCGTCAATAGGAATAAACAGGAAGCCGAAGTGCTGACTAAAAACTGTCCCTACTGCTTGAGTGCCATCCCAATTGAAGCTACGCGATGCTCAGGATGCACGTCGGAATTGTCGGCTGTTTAAACGGCGAAGTCTTGACAGGAGAGACCCGCTCAAATTGACCGGCACTTTTTGGCCGCGCGCCTTCGTGTCATTTCGTGGATCGAGTCCTCGGGTAACAAAGCGATCCACGAAATAACTCGGCCCCAACCCAATTCTTCCCTCCCCTGATTGACGGCCATACTCGGAGACTTTATTCTCTGCTCGCGAACCTTCGTTGGAATCGTTAAGCCTTCTCTAAAACTCCTAACATGCGCGAATGCCCACGTTGTGAAAGCTGTTATGAAGACGACACAGCTGTTTGTCCGCAAGACGAGGCAAACACAAAACACACTCTGCCAGGACCCAGGCTGCTGGCCGGGCGCTATCTGCTCGAGAAACGCGTTGGACGGGGCGCCATGGGTCAGGTCTATCTGGCGCGGGACCAGAATCTCGTCACCCGTCAGGTGGCAGTGAAAACGATTCGGCCGGACATTCTCAGCGACGAAGGTTTGCAAGAGGGAGAAGCTATTGCCCGGTTTGAACGTGAAGCTCGCGCCGCTGCCTCCGTGC
>DATKIS010000616.1:0-6313 GCA_035543975.1 Pyrinomonadaceae bacterium | reverse complement strand
CAGCACCATCTCAGCCGCCACGAAGTCGCCGCCAAATTGATTAAAGCTTACCTAGCCAGAATGCATAACCCGCTTCATCCGGGTCGCGCTTCATGTAGCCAAAGTCTTCCAGCTGCACGAATGCCCGGTTGAGTTCCGCATCGTAGAAGGATTGACCGTAGCTGGTGGTAAACTGCTGGTTCCCTTCTGAGATTACGTTGATTCCATCGACTACCTTCCGCAGCACACCTGGCGCGCGTCTCCGTCAGGCCGTTCAAGCCGTCGACCCGACCTGATGAGTCAAGTATGTTATTGCCGTTTCAACGGTTCAGAAGTAAACCGTGGTTTCGAATGGGCCGTTAACCATCACCATTCTGAAGGCGACGCAGTAGGCGATTGCGCAAACGCCCACCATCATTCCTGTTCGCCTGCATACTAACTACCTCAGCTTTTTGGGATTGCGTGATTAACTCTTGCAGGGTGTGTTGATCTTCCGGAGTCATGGTTCCGAAAGACTGGCCGTCCTGGTGCCGCATGGTGAGAGCGCCATCGCGGACAGCGTAAACGTCAGCGTTAGGGGGGATCGCCTCGCGTTGATTGGCGATAGCGAATTCAAGCTTGAACACAGATCGGGTGGCGTAAACAAATCTCATGGTGGGTAGAGACTAAGGCCGGATGCTCGGCCGCGGCAGAGCACGAATATGCGTTTCCTGGTGATTAGCTGATGACGGCGATGCAGGTTGGGTGTGGGGATCGAGGGAGCCGTCAGTTCGGTTGGTCTTGAGCAGTCCTGGTCGTGGCCTGTATCTGAAATTCAACCGGCAGGGCGGTCAACTTTTGGACTGGAAATCACCGTTGCCGCCCACTGGGAAGACGTCAAGGATTCGATACCTGCCGCAGCGAATCACGTGATTAGCTGATGAGACGATGCCGCAGCGCTTTGCCGACCGCTTCTGATTTGGTGTTGACGTGAAGTTTTTCGTAGATGCTGCGGATGTAGTTGCGGACCGTGTTGATGCTGATGTTCATTTGCCCGGCTGAGTTCTGATAGCTATAGCCTTCGGAAAGTAATTTTAAGAGCCGGGTTTCCTGCGGGGTCAGCGGTTCGTCCAGCTTTTCTGGCGGACCGGATTGTTGGAAGAGTGTGATGACCTTGCGCGCGATCTCCGGCGACATGGGGGCGCCGCCTTCGTGGGCTTCGCGGATGGATTCGAGCAGTTTCGCGGGAGGCGTCTTCTTGAGGAGGTAACCACAGGCCCCGTTGCAGATCGACTCGAAGACTTTGTCCTGGCCGTCGTAGATGGTGAGCATCAGAACCTGTAGGGACGGATACTTTTCACGAAAAACGCCCACCGCCTCGCTCCCCAACATACCGGGCAAATGAATGTCCAGCAGCAGGACGTCCGGGGGGTTGCCGTCCATCAAGTGGAGCGCTTCTTCGACCGAATAAAACTTGCCGGTGCATTCAAAACCCGGCGTGGCGCCGATGATCATGCCCAATCCTTCACGAACCGCTCGATCGTCCTCAATGATTGCCACGCGAATGACTTGTTCTGTTTCCACGATCGAGGCTCCTCTCATGCAGCTACGATACTAACCCCGTCTCCCGCGCGGGCGGTAGAGCATGAACATGCGCCCTTTTTGGCAGAGATTTTCCATATGTCATTTTCCATTTCTCATTGGTCATTTCAGAGCCCGCTTCGAGTGATTCGGGTGATTTGGACCGGTGTTTTCACTGAAAGCCAAAAGCGATCCACGAATAAACACCAAACGCCACGAAACGGGTTTTGAAATGACCAATGAGAAATGGAAAATGATATATGGAAAATCTCCCCACTCGTCACGATGAACGACTGCCCCACTCAGAAACGCCAGCACACTCCCGCCCGCTTACTTAAGAGGCATCTTCAGCGTAAGCCGCGTCCCCGCTCCCGGCGATGATGTAATCTCCAGGCGACCGCCTAGCTGCTCGGCTCGTCCGCGCATGTTCGGAAGTCCATTGCCGCCGCGCCCTCGCGACCGCGCCTCATCAGGCTGGCCCGGCGTGAAGCCGCAACCGTTGTCTTTGATTTCACCAACCAGTTGGCAGCCTTCGATATTAATCGTGAGCGAGACGGAATTCGTGCCCTGACCGTGACGAGCTACATTGTTGATGCCTTCTTTGAAAATCAAAAACAGGTGCTGGCGTTCTTCTGGATCCAGCTTGAGATTCTCGACCTCAGGCGGCACCCTCAGATCCCAGTCGATGCCCTTCGCTTCGAGTACGTCCGAAGCGAACTGTCTGATCCTTCGGACCACGCTCTGCAAATCGTCGCGGCGCGGATCGATTGACCAGACGATGTCGCTCATCGAATCGACGAGGCCACGGGCCGAATCGGCAATTTCAGTTAACAACCCGGCAGACTGGTTGCCGTTGCCGCTCGTTTGTTGCTTGACCACTTCGCTCAGGATTGCCATACGCGAGAGACTGGCGCCGATGTCGTCGTGCAAGTCAGTAGCAATACGGGTGCGCACGCGTTCAACTTTTAAGAGTTGCGCCAGACGATAGCGGTAAGTCGCATAGATTAATCCGCCGACTAGCAGTAGGGCCAGTGAGAGAAACCACCAACGCTGCCAGATAGGCCGGGCGATTGAAAATGAGACAACGGCCGGATTTGGACTGCTCACGCCTTCGGCATTGATGGCCCGAACCAGAAAACGGTAAGCGCCCGGCGATAGATTCAAGTTCACGGTGCGCTCGGCGGTTGGCTGGCTCCAGTCCCCATTATCGAGTTGGTATTGATACCGCAGGGTTTCACCAGTCGAGAACCCAAGCGCGAAAAAGTTGATTTGTAACTGTCGCTGATCGGAAGCGAGATTCAAATTTTCGACGGCGGCGCTGCCTAATTCAGAGAGCTTCTTAAAGGAATTGACCGGCACATCGCTGATAAAAATCGGCGGCGGCGCAGTTTGGGCGTCGGGTTCAGGAACAAAACGTGAAAGACCGTTATAGTGGCCAAACCATAGGGCACCGGTTTTCTCTGTCCGGCAGACATGGACGAAATTTTGCGCCAACCCGTCCGCCGAGGTGAACAGTTTTATTCGGCCTGTTTGGGTGTCCAACCGATTAACGCCGCGCCCTGTGCCGATGTAGATGCGTCCGAATTTGTCTTCGGTGACGCACGTGGCTTGATTGCTGGAAAGGCCTTCAGCGGTTGAGATGTTGACCAGGTTGGGACGTTCGGCGTTTGGCTCATCAATGCGGACCACGCCGCTAGTCGACGTTGCTACCCAAACTCGGCCGGCACGGTCAGTGTAAATGGCGCGGATAAATCCTGCTGGCAGTCCTTCCCTTCCGGTGAAGGTTTGAAAACGTCCATCACGATACCGAGCCAACCCGCCCTGGTAATAACCAATCCAGACGTTGCCGAAATGATCTTCGCCGAAAGCGGTGGGCCGGTTGTGTTCGGGCAAGCCATCTTTTGTCGTGTAGCTACGGATTTTGTCCGTCGAACGCTCCCAACGGGCCAGAGAATTGGCCGAACTCCCCAGCGTGCCAATCCAAAGGTCGCCCTGGGAATCTTCAAAAAGACGGAAAACACTATTATTGTGCAGGCCGTCAATGACCGTATAAATCTTTTTCGACTTGGTGTGCCCCAGTTGCTCCAATCGGTCAACTTTCGGGTACCGTTGCAAGCCCTGAGCACCGGCGATCCACCATTCACCGGCGTGGTCCTGAAAGCTTATTTGATTCCAGCCCCAATCGAAAACGAGTATTCCATCAGGCGAAACGACGGTGAACTTGTTATCGGCGAAGCGATGAATGGCCTGCTGACCTGCGATAAGGAATACTTCGCCGTTGACGCCGTTGACAATTGATTCAATTCGCCTGGACTTCAACCCGTCGCTTTCCCCAAAGCTCCTGAAGCCGTTGCGAGACAAACGAACAGCACCGCTGCTCTCAGTGCCCATCCAGAGATTGCCACCCGCGTCTTCTTCCAGTGAGGTCACATCTCCCATTGAAGTTACGCGAAACGCCGGCGTGTTGGCGCCGGCTGGCTCAACTCTTTCGGACAATCCCGAGCCCGTGCCGACCCAGAGTCTTCCATCCGCCGTTTCGAGAACAGCGTTTAGCCGGGAGATACTAGCCAAACCGTCTTTCTTCGTGAACGTCCGCTGGAGTTTCGGTTGGTCAAGGCCGCTGTAGGTGAATTGATGGAGGCCGCCCTCACCCTCACCGCGAGCGCCGGCCCAAATGTTCCCAGCTGTGTCTGCGAATAAAGAAATAATGCTGAGTTCCCTGGAAACTGTCTGTACGTTCGCATCCGGCAACACGCGATAGATTCCGCCCAGCCCTGCCACCCACAAGGCGCCACTCTTGTCCTCAAGCACCGCCTCGAATTCGTTACTCGTGGCGCTCCACTCTTTCTGGTTAGCGCTCCGCAGTTGCCAATCGGGGCCAACCTGGTCGCCTCTGTAAAGTCCCACTCTGGTGGCGGCCCAAAGGGTTCCCGAGCCGTTTATGTGTAACTTGCTGACACTCCAAGCGCTTCCGCCTCCGCTCGCATCCGCGGGCCGGAAAGCCCGAAACATTAGCGTCTCATCACCTGCTGTAGCATTGTTTTCAAAGCCTCGCCACCGGCGCGCTACCCCCTGCGGGTTGAACAAGACCAGACCATCGCCGGTTGCCAGCCAGTACTTTCCGTCGGGCGTCTCCAGGAGATCGTTGATGCTGCGATGGGGCAGGCCGTCGTCGCGGGTGTAGTTTTTGAATTGGTAACCATCGAAGCGCGACAGACCCTCGCCGGTGCAGAACCAGAGAAAGCCGTGCGAGTCACGCACTATGCGATTCACCCGATCGTGTGCCAAACCATCCGAAGTTGTGAAATGCTTGAGCGGAAGACTTTCGGCCTGGACCACGGACGCAAGAAGGAATACGAGACACGCCGCCCAAACGGGCATCGTAGTGATGTCCCTGGGCCGACTGAAGGAGCCGCGTAGCTTCATATGAACGTTAGCAGTGGACCGGAGACGGCGAAATAGACTATCCGGAAAAGCGTCTCCGTTTTCATGGAACAAGGTGCGCAGAGGATATGACAGAGGGAGTCTGGCGGCAAGAGTAATCGACGTGTGAACCAGCACACCTTGAACCGGGCTTGCTGCCGCCGAAGACGCAACCTGAAGGTTGTACTCTATACGCCTGTAGCTACGGCTGGCCGAAGCGGGAGCGGTACTCAGGTGAGGTAATGAAGGCTTTCACCATCTCCGCGTCGAGGTAGTTGCCATACTGGTTCAGTTTGCCTAACCAGAATGCGTACCCGGCGGCGTCAGGGTCGCGACGCAGGTAACCGAAGTATTCCATCTGGACAAACGCGGGGTTGAATTCCAGGTTGTAGAAGGCCTGGCCATAAGTCGTTGTAAACTGCTGGTTCCCTTCCGAAATCACGACCGTCCCATCTACTACCTTTTTCAAAACGGTAGCACGCGTTTCGGTTCCGCCGTTCAAGCTGTCTACCAAGGCAGCGCGGTCCGCGGGGCTGGCATTGATCGTGGTGGTCTGAAACAGCTTGTCGACATATTGCTGGTTTGTCAGTGCCCCATAGATCGCCAGGAAATCCGGTCGGCCAACGAAGAGATTGGCAAAGGCTGATTTGTTTGCCTCGATCCTGGCCGCGGACAATTGATTGTTGACGATGATTCCGGCGGCAACAAATTGCGCATCAGGCGTGAACTCGGAAAACTTCGGCTGTCGATCAAGTGATCCTTTGTAGAACCGGTAGACGTAGTAACCCGTGTACTGAAACTCGGGCGACAGGAAGAACGCCGCGCTGGTGGTCTCACGCTGGCGATCGATACATTGTGCTTCTGTCTGGCCCGCCGGTCTCCGCGCCGGATCGCTACACTTGGTGATGTTGTCCGTCCAAAAGTCCCATCCCGCCTGGTCGGGCTCTCGATTAAGGAAGTCGAGGTATTGCTGGCGCACAAACTGCCGCTGGTCGTCCATCGGGTTTGCGAGTGGCGGTATTGTGCTAATAATAAAGGTCTGTTTCCGGATAGGTACGCCAGACACGTTCAGTTGGAAGGTGTAGTTCCCGCTGGTGCGTACGCCAAGATCGTAGATATGTGCATCGTCACTGGAGACGGGCAGGGATCCGCCGGTGGATCGGTCTATCGTCACATCAGCCGTGAAGTCGTTTCCGATAAAAATGTTCTGTCCCCAGTTAGTGACTCTATAGGTTCCATCCGGGAAAGTTAACTTAACGAAGGCATAGGTGCGGCCTGGGTTAAAGGTCCAGATTCTAATCTCCGCCGTGGGCTGGGCCAGAAACTGTCCGCGAATTTCGCCGTTCGGAGA
>DATKIS010000615.1:0-3678 GCA_035543975.1 Pyrinomonadaceae bacterium | reverse complement strand
ACAACGCGGATTTAAAATTGATGAATGAAATACTTTCACGCAAGCCTCTTAATACAATCCTGAGTGTCGACGACTCTCCCGATAAATTAGATCTAATGTCTGAGCTGCTCCGCGTCGCCGGCTACCACGTTATTTCGGCCTCAAGTGCGCTCGAAGGCCTGGAGATTGCGAAACGTGACTTACCGGATCTGCTAATCAGTGACGTCTCGATGCCCGTCGTAGACGGCTTCGAATTCTGCCGTCGGGTCCGATTGGAGGAAAAGCTACGCGGCGTCCCCATCATGCTTATCACCGCCCTGCACAACGATACGCGGAGCATGGCTCTAGGCTTAGCTGCGGGAGCTGATGACTATCTGGAGGCGCCTTTTGATCCGGGCCGGCTCGTCGCTAAAGTAGCGCGGCTCCTCGAGCGCAAGCGAACGGACGAACCACTCGCTATCCTCGCTGCAATAGTCGCAAACTCAGAGGAAGCTATTGTCGGTAAAACTCTGGGCGGAATTATCACCAGCTGGAATTATGGAGCCCAACAAATTTACGGGTACGAAGCGGACGAAGCCATTGGGCAGAGTATCTACTCTTCAATAGTTCCACCCGACCGGCGAGCCGAGATGGAAGGAATCTTAAACGCAATCAGGAGAGGTGTAAGAGTTAATCGATTTGAAACTACGCGGCTGAGGAAAGATGGCGAGATCATCGATGTGTCGTTGACCATCGCGCCCATAATAAATTCCCAGGGTAGGTTGATTGGGGTGTCCTCAATTGCGCGCGACATCACGGAAACTCTGCTCGCGGCGGAGGAAAAGAAACGGCTAATCGGCGAATTGCAAGAGGCACTCGCCGACGTAAAGACCTTGCAGGGCATTCTACCCATTTGCATGCACTGTAAAAATATTCGCGATGAGGAAGGTGCCTGGAAACAGCTTGAACTTTATATTAGCGAGCGCACCAATGCTAATTTCAGCCATGGTGTCTGCAAAGCTTGTGCACAAAGCATCTACCCAGAGATTTATGAGCAGTTACGTCGCGAACGCGAGACCGGCAAAGATGAGCTATCCCCGGAAGCCGCTGGTCGAAGGTGAGGTTAAGTGGTTCCCTACCACGACCGATCGAGGTCCTTTCAATTTCGACCTAAGAATTTTCTCCACGATCGTCTGGCAAGAGGGTGCTCGCGCGACCATGACAAATCCCCTCTCAGTATCCAGCAGAGAATATCTGGAAAAAGAAGAACTGGTGTCGACCAGTGCGCACCGGGTTTGGTCAGATCCGACCTACGGGTTAGAATTCGCCGCTTCCGAACAGGCACACCGTAGTTTGCAGCGGGTTTCGGCAACTCTTCATGGCTCAACTTAGATTCTTTTACGACCAGCGTGGGGTTCTGGCCAGCCTTCCTCTGGTGCTGGCGGCATTCATCACCTACGGTGAAATTCAGGACGGCTGGACCGCATGGGTCAGTGGACTCGTCATTTTTTTCCTGGGCTTGTGTGGTCGCATCTGGGCGCAGCAGCATTTGCATTACCGGCTTAAGATGGCCATGAGTCTCACCCAAACGGGTCCCTACGCGTTACTGAGGAATCCGATCTATGTCAGTAATACGCTGATGAGCGTCGGGGTCACGCTGGTTTCCCGGGTCTGGTGGTTGGTTCCAATAACCATTCTCTGGTGCGCGCTGGTCTTCTCGATTGTGGTACGAGAAGAAGAATCCAGAATCATCAAGGTCTTCGGCCAACCTTATGCCGACTATCTAAAGGCAGTTCCTCGCTGGCTACCGCGCTTCGGCACGGCACCCCTCGGATTAGTAAATGAACACCTTGGCCGTTCTATCCGGGCAGAGCTATATAACCTGGTTTACCTGCTTCCCTTCGTCATCAAGGAACTTGTGCGGAGATATTAGTGATCGCGTTTCTTCGTAAGATTAGGTGTGAACTCGTGGATCGTATGGGGCTTTGCACAAAAAGTCCGATCGCGTTGTCGACGCGAAGCGATTTCATTAGCACCGCGGCTTTAGCCCGGTGAACAGACCAGTAGTTACGAAGGCCCTAAACCGTTTTAACGGTTTCTCGGACAAAACCTGTAAACCGTTAAAACAGTCATGGCAAAAAGAAGCGCTCCCTCTTTCCACCGGGCTAAAGCGGAGGTGCTAATGACATCGCTCCGCGTCATGTCTCTGGCACGAATCCTGTGAACGGGCTCCGCTGCAGCGAGCGTGCGAGACTTTTTTGTGCAAAGCCATCCTATGACCTAGTCTGCATCAGAAGCGATCCACGAACGTACACTAAATCTCACGAAGGAATTCATTGCGGCTCAGTCTTCGTCACGGCATAAAGATCGTTATGCTGTTTGATGCCATTGACGTCCTCATCATCAAAGCTCTTAACGAATCGTAAGCGCCCCGCCGCCAAGCCGCGATCCAGAAACATCTTGAACGCCACCTGCTCTTCCGTCGACATCAGGGCCTGGTGCACGGTCAGGTACGAGACCGGAATCTTCTCAATCATATCCAGCAGTTCGTCGGGAATCGGTCTCGCGCGGCTCAGTCCCTCGAGTTTCAATTGGAGCGGCGGTACATAGCTGTATTTGCCGTTAACCAGCGGATGCAAATGGTCGGCAGCGCGCAACATGTAGAGATGATCTGTCACATCTCCCATCGGCAACTCGAGAATGCCGCCCGACATTCGCCGCGACTTAAGGTCGAGCGTGAGCGTGTCTGGATGAATCTCGCCGCGAACCATCGTTAACGGCGTAGCGTGGAGTTCAAAGAGAACCAGCAGGACGACCACGGCATAGACCGCTGGTTTCCCAAACCTGGGCCACTGCCGACCGATTGAACCGGCGAGCCGGCTGGCACCCAGCCCCGCGAGTAGCGCCAGCCCCACATAGCAAATCATTCCCCAACGCGTGGCTACGCGCATGCCGCGAAAGAGGGGCACGTAGTCGTACAGAAATTTGTGAAAGAAAAAGTTGAGTCCGAAAGACCCGGCAAACCCGATTACGATCCAGACCAGCGAATGGCCAAACAGCTCGGATCTTTCGTTTGAGTTGAAACTGGCCAGCAGGTTTTTGTCGCCACCTAAGGCTTGGCGCAGCACGCGCGGATAGGCTATCAGGCAGCGAACGAAGACCGTGAGACCAAGCAAGCCGAGAGGTCCGGACGGACTGCTGGCGCTTAACACGACTTGTCCGAAGAGTCGCCACTTGAAGGTGTCGTAACCCAAAGTCAGGAGCGCTACCACACCGCAAATAATCGCGGTTGCATCGAGCAGGATTAATAGCATCCGCAGGTAGCCGGCCGGATCTTTCGGGACTGGTTCCTTTGATTCTTCACTGTGGGAGTCTTCGCCGCGGGAACGCCTCGGAGACAATAGAAACGCACCCAGGGCGAGGAGTGGGGCCAGCAGTCCGGGGAACAGAACCATCTCGGTGGTGTTCCCAGCAGATCCCAAACCGCGCCAAACTTTGTTCCTGTCATCAGCCGCCAGCCAGTGAATCATTCGCGCTGAATACTGCCTGACTTCGCCGGGCGACCTGGTGAACCCATGCTCGGCGGCCACCCGTCGCAGCGGCAAAACAAACGGGAGCAGGAGTAGCGAAGCCAGACACATTGTGGCTCCCGCGCGCAGCCAGAATTTCGGGTCGCGCCAGGCGTTGTTTCGGAGCAGCAGCAGGACCGCGGAGACGCAT
>DATKIS010000614.1:0-3773 GCA_035543975.1 Pyrinomonadaceae bacterium | reverse complement strand
CGCCACCCACCGTGATTATGAATTGGCCGGCCCTGCTGAAGAAATGAGGAGGGGCAAGCGATTTTGCAAGACGGACTGAAAAAGGCATAACTAAAATGAGCGACCAACAATGAGCGAACCACTGGGCGTCGAAACAACCCTCTCTCATTACCGCATCGTCTCCAAAATTGGGGCAGGCGGGATGGGTGAAGTGTATCTGGCGCAGGACACAAAGCTCGATCGCAAAGTTGCGCTTAAGATTCTTACTGCCGATGTCGCTTCGAATCGCGATCGGATGGAGCGGTTCATTCGCGAGGCCAAGTCCGCAGCAGCGTTGAGCCACCCGAACATCGCGCAGATTTTTGAGATTGGTGACGACAATGGCACGCACTTCATTGCGATGGAGTTTGTTGATGGGGTCACGCTGCGCGAGAAGGTTCATCGCGAACGAACCGAATTGAGCAAGTTGTTGCGTTACCTGCATCACGTTGCCGAAGGACTAGCCAAAGCTCACGCTGCCGGGATCGTGCATCGTGATCTGAAACCCGACAACATCATGATCACCCGCGACGGTCACGCGAAAATTCTCGATTTCGGCCTCGCGAAGCTGGTGGAACAGCAGCCCATACCAGTAAGTGATTCGAGCGAACTGGTCACAGCCGTGATGCCGCAACATTCAATGCCAGGCACCGTGATGGGCACAGTCGGCTACATGTCGCCTGAGCAGGCACAGGGCAAGACTAAAGAGATTGACCAGCGTTCCGACATCTTCTCGTTTGGCTGCATTCTGTTTGAAGCGGCGACGGGCAAGAAGGCTTTTGAAGGTGATTCCATAATCAAGGCGTTGCACATGGTGGTCTATGAACCAGCCCCGGCCATCACCGATTTGAATCCTACCGCGCCGGCAGACTTGCAGCGCATAGTGCGTCGCTGTTTGGAGAAGGACGCAGACGACAGGTACCAGGGAATCAAAGAAGTCGCGATTGAACTAAAGCATCTGCGGCGCGAGATGGAAAAAGGTGGCGACTTTGACACGACAGTGCCGCCGCCCCTTAGTACTCAAAACGTTCTCAGTACTGCCAGCGGCTCCACCGCCCCATCCACCGCCACATCGGCATCGTTACCACCGGCGCTTTCCAGCGCTGAATTCCTGGCGCGAGGGCTCAAGCGGCACAAACTCGTTGTCGCGATCGCGCTGGTGATCGCGATTGGGACCTTCGCGCTCTTCGCTTACTACCTGCGCTCGGGCAAAAGCGATGTGGCCATTCAGTCAATCGCGGTGCTGGCGTTTCAGAACAAAGGTTCGGACGCGGACACGGAATACCTTTCCGACGGCTTGGCGGAATCACTGATTTATCGCCTCTCGCAACTGCCGAATCTGAAAGTCAGTCCGACGAGTTCGGTCATGCGGTACAAAGGGAAGAACACAGAAGTAGCTCAGGTCGCCAAAGAACTCGAAGTTGACGCAGTCATGTCCGGCCGAGTTTCTCAGCGCGGCGACAATCTGACGATCAGCGTCGAACTGGTCGACGCACGGACGAACAAAATAATCTGGGCTGAACAGTATGACCGCAAAATGTCAGATCTGCTCTCGACTCAGCGTGAGATCGCCACCGCCATCGCTCAGAAGCTCGAATTAAAACTGTCAGGCAACGAAGCAAAAGGCATCACCAAGCGCTACACGGACAACAACGAGGCCTATCAACTTTACCTGAGAGGTCGATACAGCTTTGCCAAGCGCACCAAAGACGAAATGCTGCGCGCTATCGAGTATTTTCGTCAGGCGATCAAACTCGACCCGAAATTCGCATTGGCGTATGCGAGGATCGCTGAAACATATGGCAGTATGCCGGCCTATCCTTACCTCTCGCCAAGGGAAGCTTTTCCGCAAGCCAAGGCTGCCGCGCAGCAAGCGCTTGAGATCGATCCCACCTTGGCTGAGGCCCACACGTTTCTGGCGTATTGTTTGGTGATTTACGATTGGAATTGGGCCGAAGCGGAGCGCTCGTTCAAACGCGCGATCGAACTTGATCCAAACAATTCCGCTGCGCATTTTCGCTACGGGCAGATATATCTCGCGCCGACGGGACGACTTGACGAAGCCCTCGTTGAAATAAAGCGCGGGCTTGACCTGGAACCGCTCGATATGAACATGGGAGCAACCTTGGCCTGGACCTATCTTGCTGCCGGCCAGAATGACAGGGCTTTGGCGCAAGCCAGAAAAACATATGATCTCGAACCCAGTCACCCAATAGGACGATGGATGCTAAGCCAGACTTATATCTACACAGGAATGTATGGGGACGCGATATCCCTAAGCGAACAATGGCTGCAAACCGATCCCACAAACCAATTTGCGCTGCGGGAGGCCGGAATTGTCTACGCGAAAGCCGGACGACCGGACAAGGCGCAGGAAATGATCAGGAGATTCCGAGAGATCGCCAAAACACAATATGTGCCGACTTGCCGAATCGCGCTGGTCTACTGGGCACTTGGTGACAAGGATAAGACCTTTGAGGAGCTCGATAAGGCCTTTGAGCTACGGGATTGGGAATTGCACCGTTCGAACGTTGACCCATATTTTAGTTCACTGCGCGACGACCCGCGATTCAAGGAACTGCTGAAACGCTTGAATCTGCCCAAATAGATTCGAGTAACAATTCGATGAAAAGCCGACCCTGTCTCATGTGCTTGCCTAAATCAAGACAACCCCGGTCACCGCAGAGATGGAAACAATGAAACTAGTCCTGACAGTCGTCACACTGATTGCTATCTGGTTGGGCCCAGCAAGTCACAGCATCAAAGCGGTATTCGGTCAGGAGCAGCGCCTTGCGGCAGCGACTCCCACTCCATATCTTTTTGTGTGGACGGGTGATGAAGATCAGAAAGAATCAGATTTCCTGGCGGTCATCGATGCACTGCCGTCCTCGCCAACCTACGGGGAAATCGTCGCCACTTTGCCGGTGGGAGTTAGGGCTACAAGTCCCCATCACACAGAGTATGAGTTCCCCGTCGGAGCTAACCTGTTTGCCAACGGTTGGGGCGCCGGACGTACGTTCATCCTTGATCTGAATAATCCGAAAAAGCCCAGGTTGGCTGGGCAATTCTCTGACACGTCTCAGTATGGTTTTCCGCATAGCTTTGCGCGATTGCCCAACGGCAATGTACTCGCCACCTTCCAGGTAAAGAGCAAAGTCTATGAGCCGCCTGGTGGCCTGGTGGAGCTTACTGCTCGTGGCCAGGTGGTGAGGGCGAGCAGCGCAGCCGTTCCGGGTTTCGATAAGAAATTGCTTTGGCCATATAGCCTGACAGTGCTTCCGCGGATTGATCGAGTAGTAACGACAAGTACCGAAATGGGGTTGCCGGATTGGGCTTCGCCCCAGCCACACGGTCCATCAACGCACCAACACACACTTACCGATACCAACCACATTCAGGTCTGGTCGCTAAAGGATCTGCGACTGCTGGCAACGATTCCGCTCCCGCCCTCGCCAAACGGTAAAGCTCAACTCAATCCAGCCGAACCGCGCGTCCTTCCGGATGGCAGCCTCTATGTGAACACTTTCAATTGCGGACTCTATCGGGTGGTTGGGATTGAGAGCGTTAGTCCGAAAGCAGAGTTTGTGTACTCATTCCCTGGCGCCGGCACGAAATTCGAGTGTGCCGTACCAGTTGTGCTGGGAAAGTTTTGGATTCAGACCGATCCTTCGCTGCCGGGGCTGATTGCACTGGATATCAGTGATCCAGCAAAGCCTGTGGAAGTGTCCCGTTTGGTTTTTGACAACCGGTTCGAA
>DATKIS010000613.1:0-3440 GCA_035543975.1 Pyrinomonadaceae bacterium | reverse complement strand
CGAATGTCTCGACCGCAGTTCTCAGCGTTGGCATGAAGGCCAACACGACCTAACGCCCTTCCTCAATTTCCAGCTGGCCATAATCAGACGCGGCTATGCGGAATTCGAGAAACGGGCTGGGCAGATAAAAGCACCTCGTGGGGCGAAGACTGAACTTGTTACCTCGGCGATCCGCGAACAACCTGGGGAATTTCAACTGACAGACATCGAGCGCGCGTGCCCTGGCGTTGGGCGCGATTGGATTCGCTCCTTACTGACTGATTTGAAGGCAGCCGGTGAAGTTACCTGTCATGGTAAAGGCCCAGCTGCTCGGTGGCGCTACTTGGGTAGTAAGGGTATTAACTCCTAAGTGAGGGTAGTAATGAGGGTATTAACTCGAGGCGACTGCTATATAGGTAATACCTACTTAATTGGGTGGTAAATTAGGTAGTAACCGGGAAACCAGGTAATGGAGCAAGAGATCGCGCGAATTACAGGTGTTTAGAGTACAAGCTTTAGCTTGCGTGTTTGGGCAGCGGCAACCTGAAGGTTGTACTCTAAACGCCTGTCTGTCGCGGCAATCATTCCTTTCCTGACAGCATTCTAAGCCAGTAATAAGATCATGCGACGCCAGCACGACACGGAAAAATACGAACTCTCCGACGCTGAGAAGCGCGACCTCATCAAGCTGATCAATGAGGGCAAGCCGCTGCCGGAGAAGTATCGCTTTCTGCTGTTCGAAGATAAGCGTGAGGTTGAGCTTGTCTGGAATGGCAAGACGCGCGAAGTCTGCACCGCCATCCTTCCTTTTCAAACCCTGGAACACATAGACGAGCCGCGCAAAGAGAAGCCCGACGACGCGGAAATGGATCAGGCGCTGCCCGGCGTCGAGTGGGACACGCGCGGCCGCCAGCTCAAAGGCTGGACCAACAAACTCATCTGGGGCGACAACAAGCTGATTCTTTCTTCGCTCAAAGCCGGTGCGCTCCGCCGCCAGATCGAAGACGCCGGCGGGCTGAAGCTCATTTACATTGACCCGCCCTTCGATGTGGGCGCGGACTTCAGCATGGACATCGAGATAGGCGGCGAAACCTTCCACAAGGAGCCGAACCTCCTCGAACAAATCGCCTATCGCGACACCTGGGGGCGCGGCGCGGATTCATTCATCGCCATGATTTACGAACGCCTGATCCTCATGCGCGACTTGATGCACAACGAGGGCAGCATCTATGTGCATTGCGATTGGCGGGTGACCGCGTTCATCCGGTTGGCGATGGGTGAGGTCTTTAATGAGTCAAACTTCCGTAATGAAATCATTTGGAAAAGGACGAGTGCCCATAGCAGTGCCAAACGCTTTGGCCCGGTGCACGATACGGTATTGCTATATGCAAAGACTGAATCTCAGATTTGGAACGAAGTAATGCAGGTCTACGAGGCGGCATACGTCGAACAGCGGTTCGCTCGGACCGATCCAGATGGGAGAGCGTGGAAAGATGCCGACCTGACCGGCTCTGGAATCAGGCAAGGGGAAACGGGTTTGTCATGGCGTGGCTTTAATCCGACAGAAAAGGGCAGGCACTGGGCTTATCCGCCGAAGGACCTTGATGTGATGGATAGCGAGGGCTTCATTTACTGGCCCACAAAGCAAGGTGGCTGGCCTAGGCACAAACAGTATCAGGAGGCGATGGGTGGGATTCCAGTTCAGGATGTGATCACCGACATTTTTCCCATCAACGCGATGGCTCAACAGCGTCTTGACTATCCGACCCAAAAACCCGAAGCCCTCCTCGAACGCATCATCAAAGCCAGTAGCAACGAAGGCGATTTGGTGGCCGACTTCTTCGTTGGCAGCGGCACGACCGCCGCCGTCGCCGAAAAGCTTGGTCGCAAATGGATCGCCACCGACCTTGGCAAGTTTGGTATCCACACCACGCGCAAGCGGCTCATCCAGGTGCAGCGCGAGTTGAAAGCTTCGGGCAAATCGTTTCGCGCTTTTGAAGTATTGAACCTCGGCCGTTATGAACGCCAGGCCTATCTAAACGTAGGCGGCCGTCTCTCCGGCAAGAAGAAAGAGCAGGCACTCGCGCGCAAGGAACAGGAGTTTCGCGATCTGATCCTGAAAGCTTATCGCGCCGAGCCTTTGCCGGAAGCAGGATTCTTTCACGGCAAAAATGGCGGGCGGCTCGTAGTCGTAGGTCCTATCAATCTGCCAGTCGGAAGATTGTTCATTGAGGAAGTAATCATGGAATGCCGCAAGCGCGGTGCTTCTCGCGTGGACGTGCTGGCGTTTGAGTTTGAGATGGGTCTGTTCCCTGCCGTGCTGGACGAAGCAAAGGGAAAAGGCATCGACCTCGCGCCCAAAACGATTCCGCCGGAAGTGTTCGACAAGCGCGCCGTTGAGAAGGGCCAGGTGCGCTTCTTTGATGTTGCTTACATCGAAGTTACACCGCGTTTCGATCAGAAAGACAAAATGACGCTGGCCGTCGAGCTGACGGATTTCTCGGTCTACTACTCGCAGGGCATCGCCGATTCCATCGCCGCCGAAATGAAGGAAGGCAAAAGCGAGGTCGTCTGCGAGCAGGGACAACTCCTCAAGCTGAGCAAGGACAAGGAAGGCGTCATTACCCGCGACGTGCTGACGAAGCAGTGGACTGACTGGGTGGACTATTGGGCGGTGGATTTCGACTACGAAAGCCGGCAGGAAATCATCAGCGCCCCGCATACTGCTTTCTCAGACGGCAAGTTACCCGGAGTTGTAGATGCCGATGGCGAGCTAGTGATGTTTGAAGAGCGGTGGACCGGCTCGTACATCTTTGAGAACGAATGGCAAAGCTTCCGCACCCGCAAGAATCGGAATCTGGAGTTGGTCTCAGCCCAACACACATACGAGAAGCCCGGCCGCTACACAATCGCCGTGAAAGTGATCGACATCTTCGGCAATGACACCATGACGCTGGTGCCGGTGAACATCTGAGTCCGACCAGACTGAACGCCCTGGGACCGTAGGCAGTGATCCGCGCTCCGAATGTCCGACACACTTCAGTTTGTCGTGTTCTGTCCCGGGAGGCCTTCACCGGGACCAGCGACAAACTGAAGAGCCAGGCAATCACCACTGAAGGCCAAGCGATCGACGTCTTCACCGCCGCCATCGAATGGTTCGAGGAGCTGGGCTATGCGGTCGGGCAAGGGGCCGAATCTCGCGCCCGGTGAACCGGCGGAGGAACGGGATTCGTTTGGGACGTGGTGCTGGCGGGTCGCTTGCGCGAGGCCATCCGGCGACTGAACGGCGTGCGCTGTTGCAGAAGCTCATCTCGGTGAGTTACGCGCGTACGCTGAAAGCGTTGGCGAATTTCAGCCCTGGGTTGCCGCAACCCTGGGTAGAAAACGCCTCGCTAGATTTTCGCAAACTCTGAAGGAGTTGCGAGGGTTTGCGGTAGCCAAGAGCGACGCAACTCTTTCAG
>DATKIS010000612.1:0-6886 GCA_035543975.1 Pyrinomonadaceae bacterium | reverse complement strand
CGTTTAGTGGGCCCGCCAGCTCCGGTGAAGTGAAAAAGTAGGCTGCTGGTTTTGGATTGGAAAAGCTGTCTTCCTAGAAAGTCGGAACGCGGTCAGTGGCAGAATCAGCACTAGCGGAGTTACCAACACAAAGACCGCATGCTCCCAGAACCCCCCTGTGGCAGGACCGGTCCGATAGGCGCCGTTTGCCAGCGGAATTCCTAACGTCGTTGCGTAGTAGATAAGCAACGGAAAAGCAGATTGCCGAAGCAGGGCCCAAGCGCTTTTCGAAGTCGAAGACTCTTGCGCACGCGCTCCAGCCGGCGAACTCACCTTCTCGCTAACCAGAAACAGGAGCAGTAAAAAGCCAAAGTAGACGAAGATGCCTTCGAAGCGGTGAAGTTGACTGCCATCCAACCAGCCCATTCCCAAAGCCGATCCACGGAGTTGCAAGGCGGTGGAGATGCGGACCGTGTTGGCGACGAGCGTGGTCGCATAAGCAATCAGCGCCGCCGCAGGTATGAACTTCCACCCGGAACTAACTGGCCGGTTTTGCGTCCGGTCGGCCCACAGCCTCCTGATTGCGAGCATCAGAAACGCCGTGATCAGGAAATTTACTCCAGCGCAGGAAGCTGCGATTACGAAACTCCGATCGCGATTCATGTAACCAGCATAGGGTTCAAACTCAAACTGGGAACCACTGATTAATTCAACCAGGAATGTCGTCGGCGCGAGTATCCAGCGCAAGTGGTTGACGCTGGCGGTTGAGTAGTAAAACTTGACCGCGACGGCGCAGAACAGCACGACCACGAATTGCGCGGTTCTTTTCCAGGATAGTCTGATGTTCATATCGTTGCCCGAGGTACGATCGAGAGTTGAAAGGGGGGGCCTCTGTGGCCGCCCCGTCCTGGCGAAAGGCCCTATCGAAAAGCAGGGGGCGGCCACGGAGTGCCGCCCCTACGACTGTTCACATCTCGCGCCCCATGGTGTGAACAGCCCAGCGGCGCCGCTTGGAACGGATCAGCATAAACAATCCGAGCCCCAGCGAAACCGTTATCAACCACACTAGCTCGGGTTCACTGCCTGCTTCAGTGCCCTCGCCCACCGCCAGATCGCTTACTCCCAGAGGCAACGGCAACGGCTGTTTGACGTCCTGAGCCGATCCCAATGGATTTACCACCACTTCCCGAACCGCGATGAACGACGTGTACTGAGTTAACAGGTTGTATTTCAAACCAAGTGCAGTGACTTCCTTAACCCGATCGGCGTCGATATTTCTCGATCCGTAGTCCGACAGTTCGGCGATTCTCGACCGGGCCCATAGGTAACGCAGCGCGCGACTGGCCTCATCTGGCTGGACGCTGGCCACATCAAAGGTAGACATAAAGTCTCCGCGGCCGGTCTTCCCGTGCAGCTCAAAAGTCCCCGTTACCGGGCCGCGCCATTTACCGAAGAGAATCACCGGACGCTGCGCCAACAGATCGGGCAGGTGCACCGGGTGCACATCGTAAGTGTCAAACCCGACCGCCCGAACCTGAATATCGGTGAGGAGTGGAGTCTGGATATACTCCCGAAACCTTGCGGCTACGGCTGCAGCTTGCGATTCCTCGGTCACGATAAACGGCTCACCCATTCCCGCCTTTGCCACACCCTCGATCAGGTAACGATTCACGGACGAGCCGATACCAAACGAGAACACGTTGCATTGGTTGAGATTGTCTCGAATGTAGTCGAACACTCCCTGTTCACCCGAAATGTAACCATCTGTCACCAACACGATGCTTCGTGAAACGCCAGCCTCACGGGGAACGCCCATCGCCTGCTTGATCGCCGGCAGCAGCTCCGTACCGCCGCTGCCACGCTGTTCTTCCAGTAAACGAATCGCCCTGGAGATGTTTTCCTCGTTCGCCTGCAGCGACTGGGAAGACAGCACCGTGGAGTCGCCGGCAAACAAGACGACATTGAACAGATCTGTTGGTCGCAATTTTCCGATGAGGTCGCGAAGCAGTTGCTTCGAAGTATTCAGTGGGAATCCTTCCATGGAGCCGGACACGTCGACCACGAAGATGTACTCGCGGGCCGGGATGTCCTCGCTCGATACCCGTTGGGGTGGCTGGGCCATGTAAAGAAAGAAGTTCTCGTCCTGGCCCTGGTAAAGGAGGAGACCGGAAGCGATCTGATTTCCCGCCAGACGGTAACGCAGGACAAAGTCACGATTTCCCTGAAAGGCATCCGCGTCGTCCAGGGTCACGTTGGCCACGGTCGTGCTCTGCCAGATCGGGGTAATCTTGTGGGAGGTGCAGTCCAGATCCTGAATCGGGATGCCCGCCGAGACGCGCGCCGAAATGTGGAGCGTACTGCTCGGTTGATTGCCCTGGTGGAGATATGGAGTCTTGACGAACGCATCCGTCTTCGGCGCAGAAGATTCAGGTTGCGAGGAATAGCGAGGGCCAACAACCGTGGGATAAACCACTTCATAGACTCCATCGGTCGGGACCAGGAGCTCGGTGTACCGGAGTTCGATCTCGATCTGCTCCTGGGGCATGATGTTGGCCAAACTCATCGAAAACACGTTTGGCCGATTTTGCTCCAGCAAGGAGGCGCTCTTGCCTTCCTCCTTCGCCTTGTCAAACTCCTGCTTGGCCGCTTCTCGCTCTTTGATTTTCGCGACGATGATCTGGTCGCCGATTCGCATGCGCATGGCGTAGACTGCGGCCCGCGTGGACGCTGGGAAGACATACGATGCGTTGATTGGCCGTGAACCCTCGTTTCGATAGGTCTGCACGACCTTCACGTCTGCGATAACTCCGGAAACAGCTATCTCGACCCGAGTGTCCTTGAGAGGTAAGTGGTCGACGTTGGGATCGCCCTTCACCAAAAAATAGGGGGACAGGGTCTTGTCGTCTTGAGTCTGCGCGGCGGCGGAAGCGGCAAACATTGCTATCGCCGACAGCAGCAGGCAGATAACTTGCACGTAAAACTTGGTGGTCTTGGTGGTCATATCAGCTCCATAGTCGGGTAAAGGGCAGATGCCCTTTTCTTAAAACGGGATGATCCTAGGGTTACGGCGAGACTTAAATAATGTTGGGTACCACAGAGCCGACCCCCAACTAACCACAGCCGGCGATTGGGAAGGCCCAGCCGTTTGTTGGGTGAGATACGGACGATCCACAAAAAGACCCGAAACAACAACGAACAAGGCGCTGTTCGTGCTGTTTCGGGTGCTTTCTTGGATCGTCTTGTTGGTGGGTTGGGAAAATGGTTAAGAAGCTTGAACCGGCACCAGCGCCATCCGGAACCCCATCAGCGACCACTCGCCTTCACCCTCGACCTCGTTGATGTAGGAAAAGTCGCCCGGCCCATTTGACCCAACCGCGTAGCAGGTCGCGTTGCCCTGGTCATCCAGGTAGAAACCAAGTTCGAGGGTTTCTGTGTCGCTCCACTCCCGATGGAAGACCGTACCGACCAGATTGAAGATGGCTGGAGGACAGACGGTGACGCGATAACCTTCCGGAAGCAGTTTGCGGACTCGCCAGTCTGCATTAACCACCCGAACAAACTCGCGCAGACTGAGATAGTTGTGATCGTAACGGGTCCCGTTCATCATTCCAGCCAGACCCATGTACTCCGCAAAAGGGTCTTGGGTAGGATCATGGCCGTATGCGGTTCCATAGAATTGCCGCTCATCAGGAAGATACCGGGGCTTTTGCGTGGTCTCCACCCCGACCAGCCGTCCCTGGTGTTGCTGGTGACCTTGAGTGATGTGTTCGCGATAAGCCAATCCGTGCTCACGCTGATCATTGAAATCGCGTGGCGCGATTGGGTAAAGACGCGTCATGTAGGCGTCGTCCAGCGGGACTTCCTCCGGGGAAGGAATGTAATGCCACTCAATATTGAACCGTCCGAGTCCCTGCGCCGCCTCATCACTCAAATCGAGTTGTGGCGGCTGCGGGGCGATTCGCTCGTGCCCAAAGAACTCCCGCAGGTTCGTTATCCGCTGATCAAGCAATAACATTGCAACATCCTTAATTTAGACTCAGTGAAATTGTAGCGATCCACAAAGACATCAAAACATCACAAGACAGCCGATTCGCCGGTTAGGCACGGCAGCTTGCCCTCGCTCAAGCTAACGGAATCCCACGACCTCAGTCGATTGCAACTTTCCGGTGATGTCGTGCATTCTATACACGACTAGTATCCCCTAAGCCATTTCTATTCGGTGCCCCCAACCGAAGGCCTGTAACCAAAGGCTATGTCGAGGTGTCTTTCTTAGTAGATCAGCATGATAACAGGGATACGTATGCCATTTTTGCCATTCTCGCGTTTATTTCAACCCGGAGCGCTCGCAGCTTGCCTGCTGGCGGTCGCATTGCTTGCCAGCGCCTGCGCGCGTTCTGAATCTAAGGCTGATACCAAGACAAAGGGTAAGGGCGATACTGCGGCGGAAGCCCCAGCGATAACGGTTACGACAGCGCCAGCCGTGGGACGCGAGGTCCCTTCCTACATCCAGGCAACGGGCAGCCTCGTGGCGGACGAAACATCGGACGTTGCTTCACAAGCTTCAGGTCAGGTGGTAGCGACTCCGGTAAATGTGGGTGCGTTTGTTCGGCAGGGCGAAGTGATTGCGCGCTTGAACGACAAGGATGCGCGACTTCGGTTGCGTCAGGCGCAAGCGGGAGTTCAGCAAGCAATCGCCGGGGTAAGACAGGCGGAGGCGCGACTCGGGTTGCGACCGGGTGGGAATTTCGACGCCAGCGCAATTCCAGAGGTGCGCGCAGCAAATGCGAACCTGCAACAAGCGCAGGCTCAACTACGCCTGGCCGAGGCAAATGAAAGGCGTTACCGCTCCCTGGTGGAAACTGGCGATACCGCACTGAGTGTCTACGATCAATACCGTACCCAACGGGATACTGCCCTGGCGCAGGTAAACAGCGCTCGGCAGCAACTCGAAGCTACAATCAACACAGCACGCCAGAGCAACCAGGCCATTCAAACCGCTGAGGCTGGCGTTGAGGCTGCGCGCGCGCAAGCCGGTATTGCACAGAAAGCCGTGGTGGATTCGATAGTGCGCGCGCCTTACGGCGGCTATGTCAGCAGCCGGCCGATCGCGGTCGGCGAATACGTCACTCCTTCTTCCCTCGTAGCTACGGTCCTGCGAACCAACCCAATCAAGTTACAGATCCAGGTGCCCGAATCGGACGCTCCTTTTATTACGGCAGGCATGAGCGTATCGCTGGAAGTTGACGCGCATCGTGACCGGAAGTTTAGCGGACGGGTGACGGCGGTTAACCCGGCTATCGATCCGGTTTCCCGTTCAGCGACGGTCGAAGCGGCGGTTGAGAACGGTGACAACGCACTGCGCTCAGGAATGTTTGCCACGACGCGCATCCTGCGCAAAGGCGGCGGGCGCGCCGTTTTCGTACCGAGAGCCGCTGTCTTCCACGATCAAAATACACAGTCGTACCGCGTCTTTGTTATTCAGGATGGAGTGGCGAAATTGCGCGTGGTGCAGATTGGCGATGAAGAAGGAGAGACGAGGCAGATTCTGTCCGGGGTAAACGCCGATGAGATCGTAGCTACCAGCAACGTCCAACAGCTTTTTGAAGGGGCGCGCGTGAAGCAGTAGTGTTTGGTCAACTCTGGTCTTTGGTGATGGTTCAAAAAAAGGCTTCGAATGAACAGGCAGTTCCGATGAAAATCAAAGACCAAAGACCAAAGACCCAAGGCCAAAACCCTGCTTCTGAAGCAAAACACTCGATCAGGTAACCATGCAAAAGCTAGCCGAAATTTGCGTTCGACGTCCGGTTTTCGCCACCGTCATTGTCTTGATCTTAACGGTGATTGGCGGCTTCTCCTTCTTCACGCTGGGGGTCGACCGCTTCCCCAAGATCGACATCCCCACAGTTTCGGTCTCCACTTCAAACACGGGAGCGGCGCCGCAGGAAATCGAAACCGAAATCACCGACATAATCGAAGGCGTGGTGAACACAGTCCCGGGTATCGACGAAATGCGCTCGTCTTCCGCCCAGGGTCGATCAAACATCACCATCAATTTCAACCTCGAGAAAGATCCTGACCTGGCCACCCAGGAGGTCCGGGACAAAGTCAGCACCATCATCAATCGACTGCCCGAGACTGCCGACCCGCCGGTAGTAAGGAAATCGGATCCTGACTCGCAGCCGGTGCTGGTTTACGCGATCAGCGCGCCGCGCTCCTCCATCGAATTAACCGATATCGTCCAGAACCAGATTCAGGAGCGCATTGAGTCGGCTGATGGGGTCGGCGAGGTGGTGGTCTTCGGCGGTCGCCAGCGCGAAATCAAGGTTTACATCGATCCGAATCGCCTGCGTGCTTACAACATGTCGGTGACTGAAGTCTCGAATGCTTTGCGCGCGCAGAATCTCGAATTGCCCGGCGGCCGGCTTGACGAAGGTGCGCGGACCGTGACGCTGCGTACGCTGTCTCGCGTCACCAAAGTTGAAGACTTCAATGCAATCGTAATAACCACGAAGAATGGCTACCCGGTTAAGGTGAGCGACATTGGTCGCGTGGAAGACTCGGGTGTCGACCCCGGTTCGGCTGCCTCTCTAAACGGTGTGCCTTCCGTTTCGCTTGGCATACGCAAACAATCGGGAGCGAATACCATCGCCGTGATCAACGGCGTGAAGCAGCGCATGGCCGAGATTCAACCGCTGCTGCCGCCGGATCTCAAAATCAATGTCACGCGCGACCAGTCGGAATTCATAGAAACCAGCCTACATGCCATCGAAGAGCATCTGATTGTCGGTGGATTGCTGGCGGCCGTGATCGTCTTCCTGTTTCTGTGGAACTTCCGCTCGACCATCATTGCCGCGCTGGCCATCCCGACGTCAATCATTTCCGCCTTCGCCTTGATTGCAGCCCTCGG
>DATKIS010000611.1:0-3110 GCA_035543975.1 Pyrinomonadaceae bacterium | reverse complement strand
CAAAAGCGAAGTCGGATCCAGCGCTGCGAGGGTGAAACACTAATGCTGTTTCCTATCGACCGTTGTTTGCCCCCGTGCACAGTCTCACCGTTCAAAGCGTCATCCGAAGACCCTCCTCAAGTCTCGTCGCATCGTCCAAACGATGCTCAACAATGCCCCCTTTTAGGCGTTTCTCGGGCAGCAAACCCGCGGGCGTGTTTTATGACTCCGGGTCTCTTGCCTCGAACCGAACGCTGTGTTAGTCTCCGGGCTCGTTCAAGCTCACTCCCTGTAAGTGCTTGATAAACCTAAGCTTAAAGCTTTACTTTAAGGGCTGGGTGTTTTCCACAAAGCTGAGGAAAACCCTGTGAATAACTTTTGGACTCGTTTTGCGCCGGCTTTTTTTTCGAGTACACGGCCGTCCACAGCGAGTGTTCTTTGCTGCTCTCCGCCTGCCGTGTAGGGCCGTAACCAGCGTCGTTCGGATTCATGTACTAACCGCGTAGGGATGATGCGTCTAGTGGAAAATAATCTTTGGGAAAATGTTCTTCGTACGATCAAAACAAAGCTTCAAGGGGAGAGTTTCGATACATGGTTTCACCCCATTCGGTTCGAGGGAATTGACAACGCGCGGAGACTGATTCGATTGCGCGCGCCAAACCAGGTGGTGCGCGATTGGGTCACAGTCAATTACGCACATTTAATGGCTCAGTCCTTCGGCGAACTCAGTTTGGGGGGTTACTCTGTTGACTGGGTGCTGCCGGGAGAAGCCTTCAGCCCCGCCGTTCAGGAGGCCCGACCAGAGACGCTGCAGGTCGAAGAGCCCCAAATTCAGCCCGTTTTGGCACCGATTTCCTCTGGAACCGTGGCAACCGGTGTGGCTCCCGCGAAGCAATTTGCCTTCGAGCCCGGGCTTAATTCCAAGTACACCTTTGATAGTTTCGTCGTTGGATCGTGTAATCAATTTGCTCACGCCGCATCGCTGGCGGTCGCTGAATCCCCCGGTAAAACCTATAACCCGCTCTATCTCTACGGCGGAGTGGGCCTTGGTAAGACTCACTTGATGCACGCGTGTGGCCGGGCAATCAAAGAGCGAAACCCTCATTTGAAGCTTTCGTACTTGTCGTCTGAACGGTTCATGAACGAACTGATCAATGCAATTCGCTACGACAAGACGCAGGGTTTTAGAGAGAAATATCGTTCGGTCGATGTGCTATTGATCGATGACATCCAGTTCATGGCCGGAAAGGAGCGCACTCAGGAAGAGTTTTTCCATACCTTCAATGCTCTATATGAACAGCAGAAACAGATAGTGATCAGCTCTGACTGTCCTCCCAGGGAAATACCGACGCTGGAAGAACGGCTGCACTCCAGGTTTGAGTGGGGCCTAATTGCGGATATTGAGCCTCCTGATTTAGAAACGAAGGTAGCAATCCTAAAACGTAAAGCGGAGACTATCGACTTCGCTATTCCGGATGATGTGGCTCTGTACATCGCCAGCCGAGTAAAAAACAATATTCGCGAACTGGAAGGCTCTCTGATCAGGTTAGTCGCGATTTCATCCCTCCGAGGCGTTCCTATTTCGAAGGAACTGGCGAAGGATGCGATCAGAAACATAGCCAGTGACGAAGAACCTGGCGTGGTTACCATTGAGCAGATTCAGAAAACTGTGGCCGCGGCCTATAAACTAAGCGTTGATCAAATAGTGTCCAAGAACAACGCGCGCCAGTTCGCGTTTCCACGTCAGATCGCAATGTACCTCTGCAAGAAATTGACCAAGCATAGTTTCCCTGAGATAGGGCGGGCATTCGGCGGCAAGCACCACACCACGGTGATTCATTCGGTTGAAAAGATCCAATCGTTGACATCAGCTGACCCGAGTTTCCAGAGACTGCTACTCGACATGTCCGAAGGTCTGCAAAAATAGTTTAGTCCACAGTTTTTCCTGAGCCTGGCTCTATCATCAGGCCCGGAAACATTGGGAGGAGTCGAAACCTTCCACAGGTTGTTTGGAAGTAAGCCTGTTGAAAGAATAGAATGACTGCCACTCAAACGCATTATCGACAGGCGCGGTTTTATTTCCCGGTTTGATCCACGGTTTTTCTAACACCGAAAACGTAATGTCTATTTACGGTTGAGCGGCTTTTCCACAAATCAACAGGCCCTACTACTACTGCTGGAAATAAATACAAATTACTTTTAGTTACTAGAAGTAGAAAGCAATGAGGAAATAATCCAATGGCTGTTAGTGAAGGCGCAAAGCTTAAGGAGTCGAACATGCAATTCGTCGTCAGCAAGCAAAACCTCCAGAAGGAACTCAGCTTCGTTCAGGGAGTGGTCGAAAAGAAAAATACGATCCCGGTGCTCTCGAACATTCTGATCGAGTCGGTGGGAGAGAATAATATTCGCCTGACCGGCACCGATCTGGACGTCACGATTCGATGTGACACCGATGCTGATATTTCCACGCCCGGTTCCATTTGCGTCCAGGCAAGGAAACTGTTCGAGATTGCCAGACTGCTGCCCGACGCTCCCGTGACCTTCAGGAAAGAGGACAACGATTGGGTAACGGTCACTTGCGACAAGACAAAGTTTAAGATGGTCGGAGTGGCCAAGGATGCGTTTCCGGAAGTTCCGTCTTCGAAGTCTACTCCGACAAAAATCTCCGCCGGCGTTATCAAAGTATTTGTCGACCGGACGATCTTTGCGATCACGCAGGAAGAGTCGCGTTACACACTCTCGGGAGCCAAGTTTATTCTCGATGACACTGGCGCAAAGATGGTGACCACTGACGGTCATCGGCTGGCCTACGTAGAGAAAAAGGGAGTTGCCAATGACAGTGATCCCATCGACACCCTGATACCGCGCAAGACGCTCGCTGAGTTGAACAAGCTCACCGTGGGCTACGAAGGCGACATCAGTTTAGGAATGGATGGCAATCACATCTTTTTCGAGGTTGGGCCACGTCTCCTGATTTCACGCATGTTGTATGGACAGTTTCCCAACTACGACATGGTGATGCCGAAGAATAACGACAAGTCGATTACCTTCGACGGTGCACTACTGAACCAGGCGATTCGCCGGGTGGCCTTGATGGCCGACGAACGTTCGCACGCGATTCGATTTCACCT
>DATKIS010000610.1:0-3290 GCA_035543975.1 Pyrinomonadaceae bacterium | reverse complement strand
TCCTCAGCGAGGGAAATGGCTTCGTTTACATTGTTCACTCTAGTGAGATTCATGTTCCAAGCTCCCGTGGTGCGACAGCAGTTAATCTAATCAGTTCACTACGTGGTCAGCCGTCGGTAGATTCCCGGCAGCCTCTCCGGCAGCGAGAGCACGTCGTCGATAATCGTGTAGCCGATATCTCCGTAGAGGTCCTTTAGTTCAGACTCCGACTCGCGATCGATTGTGATGCAAAAGGGCGTTATCCCTTTGATCTTTGCCTGGCGCAAAGCCTCGCGCGTATCGTCGCGCGCATAACGCGCATCGCCGTAGTCGTGATCATAAGGGCGGCCGTCAGACAAAACGATTAGGAGACGGGTGCGGGCCTCCTGCCTGGCCAGTTTGGCGGTGGCGTGACGAATTGCGGCGCCGAGCCGGGTGTTGTTCTGGAATGTTATCCCGCCAATTCGTTGCTTCACTTCATCGGAATACTTCTCGTCGAAATCCTTCACCACATAAAACTTCACGTTGCGCCGGCCTTCGGAAGTGAAACCATTAATCGAATAGGTGTCGCCCACGGCTTCGAGCGCTTCGCTCATCAACACCAGACCTTCCTTTTCAATCTCAATGATCCGGCGGCCGGGGCGCGTGTAAGGCTGAAGCGGATGCCGCCCAATCGTGCGCGCGGTCGAGGAAGATTGGTCGAGCAGGAAAGAGACTGCCACGTCACGCTGCCGGCGCAGGCGTTTCATGTATAGCCGCTCTGATTGGTAGCCGCCCCCGGCCTTCGCGGCGCGCCGGTCGATGACATGATCGACGACGGCGTTCAGGTCGTATTCCTCGCCATCCAACTCATTGGTTATTCGCAACAACTCTTCAGGCTTCATCAATTGAAACTGATGGCGGATTGAAGAAATCACACCCTTGTGGCGTTCTCGCGTTTGCTCGACAAAGAGTCCGTCGCCGTGCTTTACGCGCTTCTCGATAACCCGGCACCAGCCCAGGCGATGGTCAGTTAACTCACGATCCCACTCGTCGTAGTTGAAAGCCACTTCGCCCTCTTCAATCATTTGTTCCGGCTGCTCAGCCTCGCGCCAGGCTTCAGCGCCCGCGAGTTCATCAGGCTCGCCGTCGGCGTCAGGCTCGTTCCAGGCATTGAACAATTCGCGGACGTCTCGCCGCTCCGGTTTCTGTGGGGATTGTCGCTGGTGGAAAGTGTCCGTCGCGATAGCGTTTTCCGAATCTGATTCAGATGGCTCCTCCTGCATTTCAACTTCCTGCACCGAATCGGGTTCGGGAGAGAGGGATTGAAACAAGGAATAGACCCGGCTAGTAGCCATCACGCTGTCGGCGACTGTTGCAGATGGTTTGACTAGATATTCGACGGCCACTGTTTCGAATTCTGAGACGATCTGGCCGTAATACTGCCGCGCCTCTGCCGTCGCACCGCCCAGCAGCAGGGCCTGGAAAAGTAATTCAAACGGAAGCAGGCTGGCCGGAAACTCAGTGATAGCTGGACGGCCCCGCCGTAGATGTTCGCGAATCAGGTCGAGATCGCGCGCCAGACCGCGGTACTTATGACGCAACCGGCGATCGATGCGGCAGTTTTCGAGGGTGGCAAAAATGCGTCGAGCCAGCTGCGGATGCGGAAATAACTTGAGGACATCGTTGTAGTCGAGATCATGTCCGACACTCTTTATTAGTTTGTCTTTGTCGTTGTTGTCGTCGCCCCGCGCGCTGACAGTAATCATCTCATCCGGCACTGCGAAAGCATCTAGTGCATCGTTATTCTCAGGATCATAGACTTCAGCGAGCGCAGCATGGGCAGCATGCAGCGCGGAGGTTCCGCGTTCGTAAGTCCCAAACTCGATTTGCCCGGCTGCGTGGGCCGCCAATACCTTGTAGAGCCTGAAATCCAGATCGTCATCATTAAACTCAGCCACCACCGAGGGAAGATGAATCGTGCGCCCGTCGCTAATGCGTGATTCCACCGGCACGGCCGCGAGCGGACTAATCTCGACTTCACGGCCAGTCAGTCCCTCAACATAAAGCTGAAGCAGATGGCGCACCGATTCGAGCGCCAGTCCGGCACCGCCGCTTCGTAAGGCATCATGGCTACCCCGAGTTTCGAGGGCAAAATAACTGCGGCGGGCCCGCGCGTCTTTTTGGTGAGTGGCAAGACCCTGCCGTGCCCACTGCTCAAACATTTCGATTGAGACAGTTCTCAACGCCAGCGGACTGGAACGAAAGCAAGCGAGCGCAGCTTCCCCGTCCACTTCCGCAATTTCTCGCGTCAGTGTGATTACCCGCGAGGCCAGATTGATTTTGCGGGCCCGATCGGCATCACCGCCGAGGGTGCTAACAAACCTCGGGCTGCTGCGCACAAAAGCAATCAAGCTCGCATTGCCGTGTTGGGCTACGGTCCAGATTAGTCTGATCCAGTCGTCGAAGACCTCCGGCAGCGTCCGCAGAACTTCGCCACCGTTCAGCAGGACCTGCAAGGCTGAGCCACCGCCGCGTTCGAGAGACCGAATCGAGTTATCGAGCAGCCGCAACGCGTCGCTCGACTTGAGCTGGCCCAGCGCCAGCGGGAGTGCGGCCCAGGCATCGGCGGCAATCCCGCCGGCGCGCGCGGCAAAGTCAGCAGCGAGCGTGATGCCTTGCTGAGTCAGCTCCGGACTTTTGAATCGACCCAGCGAAGTCAGAACGTCAGGTGTGCGGTTGAGAAACTCAGCACTATGTTTGGCGGAGCGGCGGGAAATCTCAGACGCAACTTCGAAGATAGTTTTCAGGGTCGCCGGGCTGGAAACAAACTCGGCAAGTGACGGTGCGTGGCGCAGCGTGTCGATTGCGATGGGTGGCGATAGAGTGATTTGTCGCGAGCAAAGTTCGAAAAGTGAAGGACGAGCTTCCTCGGGCAGACTGCCAAGATGATTGACGCCCTCGGCAAAAAACGAAATCGACATCTCCACGTCGGTGGTCGCTAGTCTACGACCCAACTCGCCCCACGAGCGCAACTCCGCAGGCTGCAAGATCTCGGCGGCCGCCGGCGCCGCTTTCAGGTATTCGATTCCGGCGCGCAGAGATATGCCGGCGATTGCCGCACTGGTTTCCAGTGCGGCAACCGATTGGTCCCGTGGCAAACTTACGAGTTCGCGAGTTAGTTTGAGGAATGACCGCCGCTCAGCACTTTCAGAAGTGTTTTTAGGATCTAGTTGCCCTTCAAATCCTTCCGGGTCACGACTGTTATCGCCCTTCATCGGTTTTCCAGACTGCGACATGGGGATACTCTATGATTTTCGAATCAACAGTCA
>DATKIS010000609.1:0-6615 GCA_035543975.1 Pyrinomonadaceae bacterium | reverse complement strand
AGCCAGCGTTTTGCCTGCGGCTTCCTTCAGATTCCACCTCGCGATGGTCACCCTTGCCGTCCGGCTAACGATTCCCCCTGTCGGGTTCGTAGGAGACTTTCACTCCCAAGTGAGTGCGCCCTGCCGGGCGCACCAAAGAAGAAAGGGAGACAAGAACCAGGTCCTGTCTCCCTTATCACAGATCGAGCTAATCCTCGATGTTGTTATCCTCGTCGTCCTCGACGAACGCCACGACGCTGTGGTGCAGGTCTAACGTCACCTGGCTGTACTGTAGGAGTAGCCTGCGGAGGCGTTGCTCCACTCGGGACGATCCACAGCTCAACACAGTCTTCCTCGCGGAAGCCCCCATTGAGGACCACTATTCGCGCCTGATCAATTCCACGTTGACCGACCAGGTAGTCGCGGGCCCGTGAGCCCAGCAAGTCGGCCTGCCCGATGCGGCTGGACCGACCACCGTACGCGATGATGTAGGTGGTGGTTGAAGGATCGTTCTGTAAATCAACGGCTAGATTGTCGAGTCGCGCTTTTTGATCGTCAAACGAACAGCTGCAGCAAACGTCAAACTGCCTTGAAGGATTCTCGCGTGGCGGCGTGGGCGGCACAAACGTTGAAGCTTGCGAGCTTTGCCGGCACATTGCATCCCCAGAGCCATCGTCCACCACCAGCGTTGCAGTGATGCGCTGCCCAGCGAGCCCAGTTGAATCTACTGTGATGGTCGGAGTTCCCGCACCACTCAGCAATTTCGCGTTGCCGGGGCTGACCGTCCAGGTGTAGTTGAGCGGAGCCGTACCACTGTACGCCACGTCGGCCGTGTAGGTGATGATCTCGCCTTCACTGACCTGAGTAGGAGCTGAGAGATTAACCGGGTAGGGACAAGGCGATTTGACCGGCGGCGGTGGCTGGCGATAGTTAATCGCAACACACTTGATGCGGCCTGCCTCCAGGTCAATTTCGCGGGTCCATCTTTGTCCGTTCGGTAGGGTCACAACAATTGTGTGGACGCCCGGGTCACGATCAAACTCACGATAGTCAGTGCTGGTCAGGCCTTCTGGTTTGCCATCAACTTCGAGAGGCAATCCGCCGGGCGTACTGAGAATCTTTATTGTTCCATACTTGGCTAGCTTTCGTTTCTTTTTCGCCTCTGCGGTAGAACCGGGGTGAACCATGCAAAAGGTTAGGGCCAG
Source organism: Pyrinomonadaceae bacterium (assembly GCA_035543975.1). Classification (GTDB taxonomy): domain Bacteria; phylum Acidobacteriota; class Blastocatellia; order Pyrinomonadales; family Pyrinomonadaceae; genus PSRF01. The sequence goes on along the minus strand of DATKIS010000609.1, from coordinate 5,431 downwards.
GAAGGCTGCAAAAGCGAGTTTGCCGAAGGATCTGTTTTTGCTAAAGAGTGCTTTCGCCATTTTGATTAGCCCTCCTCCGTATTCTGGATCTGCGCTGCCAGTTTTCCACGGGCATGTCGGCGGCGCAAGGTAGCGCCGAAGGCCGCTAGTCCAGAACCAAATAGTAATAACGAGGCGGGCTCAGGAATCTCTGGAGTCGGCGTTGAAGGTGGCGGCGGCGTGGGCGTGTCACAGTCGTCGCAACCATGGATAAAGAAGAACGGAATGGCAGCCAGGAATAGCAAGGGCCATTTTGGAAATCCCCCACCCGGAACCGTAATTTCGCCGCAGTCACAAATTGTACCTTCCACATCTCCCTGGTCAACCACTTCAACACCGCCTTGGGGGTCGGCACTAACCGCCACACCAGCCAGGAGCGTGTCTCCGGAGATCGACTCCGAGGTAGTGGCATCCGCAATCCCGATCACCTCACCGGCGGCGGACTGCTGCGACGCGGAGGCTATGGGTGAAGGACCCTCTCCCTCGGTCGTGGCAGAACTCGGATTCTGAGAGACGCTGCGGAGCCGAAGCTCTGGAGGATTTTGATAGCTGCCTAGCACCTGTATCACCTGACTGATTGCCACTGGAGCCGCATGGGTGGGCACTCCGGACAAGAGCAAGATGCTGAGGATCGCAGCCGCGGGGCGAAAAGCTCGACTCATCATCGGTTTGAAATTCCTCCTCAAATCTTCCCCTCAAAGAGAAACGGGAAGGGTTTGCATTGTTTAAACTTGAAGCGCAACGTTGAAGACTAATGATTGTCGCGTGTTCCGAATGAACTCTCGCAGCGGTCTCGCTGGTTGATAAGGAAAGATGCTTAATGAAGAAGGGATTCCAAATTCAGTGAGGGCAAAGCGGTTCTAAACTAAATAAAAAGGGAGGTTTGCGGGAGCGCGCAAACCTCCACATGCGTGGACCAAACCTGTTGAACGTTAGTCCGACTCACCAGCGCTGGCGGCCTCGGTCTTTCCCTCATCGCGAAGGACTGCCTTGCGCGAAAGCTTAATCTTGTTGCCTTCTTTCCCGATGCATTTGACTAGAATTTGCTGTCCTTCCTTCAGTTCATCTCGGACATCTTTGACGCGGCGGTCAGCAATTTCAGAGATATGAAGTAGTCCATCTGTTCCCGGGAAGATTTCAACGAAGGCCCCGAAGTCGACGATGCGGGAGACCGTCCCTAAATAGGTTTGCCCTACTTCAGCTTCGGCGGTTATGCCCCGAATTCGTGCGACCGCAGCTTCGGCAGCTTCACCGCTGGCAGTTGCAATCGAGATCGTGCCATCGTCAGAAACATCGATCTTCGCACCGGTCTCCTCGACCAGTGACCGGATCATTTTGCCGCCTGGTCCAATGACGTCGCGAATCTTATCCGGATTGATCTTGATCTGGATGATTCGTGGCGCGTGGGCCGAAATATCCGACCGAGGCTCAGCAATCGCCTGCTCCATGACGCTGAGGATATGCAAACGGCCCTTTCGGGCCTGTTCCAGGGCTTCGGCCATGATTTGGGCGTTGATTCCCGCGATCTTAATATCCATCTGCAGGGCGGTGATGCCTTCCTGGGTACCAGTGACTTTGAAGTCCATATCACCGTAGTGGTCCTCAGCCCCCGCAATGTCAGTCAGGATGGCGTATTTGTTACCTTCCATAACTAAGCCCATCGCCACTCCGGCAACCGGCGCTTTCAATGGGACACCTGCATCCATTAGCGACAGGATGCCGCCACAAACGCTGGCCATCGAGGATGAACCGTTTGATTCGGTGATATCGGAAACGATACGAAGCGTATACGGAAACACAGACTCATCCGGTAGCACGGGCTCAATCGCACGCCGTGCCAGTGCGCCATGACCAATTTCGCGCCGGCTTGACGATCCAAAACGGCCTACCTCACCCACAGAGTAATGCGGGAAATTGTAGTGGAGCAGGAAACGGCGTTTAACCTCTCCCTTTTCGAGGTCGTCCATAAACTGCTCATCTTCTTTGGTGCCGAGCGTGGTGGTAACTAGCGCCTGAGTTTCACCACGGGTGAACAACGCGGAACCGTGCACTCGCGGTAACCAGCCTACTTCGCAGCTGATTGGTCGTATCTCAGAGAACCTTCGCCCATCTGGCCTGCGCCGGTTATTAAGAATATCGTCGCGAAAGATGGTTTCCTTGAGGTGATCGAAAACCTTCTTTGCCATCTGTCTCTTTTCCGGCTCATCTTCCGGATAACCCTCCACGACCTCTTTCTTCAGGGCATCGACGGCAGCATAGCTATCTCGTTTTTCCTGGTTGGTGGAATCGAGAGCTGCACGAAGACGGTCGGAATAGTTGCGCTGAACCTCACCCAGCATTTCCTCATTCAGCTGCGGCGGAACGACCTCGCGTTTTTGAATATCGAGCGCCTTATACAGCTCTTTCTGCCAGCGACAGAGACGATTAATCTCTTTGTGAGCAAGCATCAAGGCTTCCAGCATGATTGCTTCGGAAACTTCCGAAGCGCCCGCTTCGACCATCACGATGGCTTCTTCGGTACCGGCCACAATGAGGTTCAAGCGCGACTCGCGGACTTCATCGTAGGTCGGGTTAACAATGTAACGTCCCTCAATCAACCCGATCCGCACGCCTGCGATCGGATTCATAAACGGAATGTCTGATAGGTAAAGCGCGCAGGAAGCGCCGGTGATTGCTATAACGTCAGGATTATTGTCGGGGTCTGCGGAAATGACGCTGGCAATTACCTGCGTCTCATTCCGATAGCCCTCCGCAAATAGCGGTCTGCACGGGCGATCGATCAGGCGGCTGGTAAGGGTTTCTTTCTCGGTTGGTCTTCCTTCGCGCCTAAAGTAGTTGCCGGGAATTCGCCCGGCCGCATAATTTGCTTCTCGATATTCAACTGTCAGCGGGAAGAAATCGATTCCTTCGCGAACATGAGGTGCACCGACTGCAGCGACGAGCAGCATCGTGTCGCCATACTGGATAATCACGGAACCGTCGGCCTGCTTCGCGACTCTCCCGGTTTCAACGGTCAAATCCTTGTCGCCTAGCCTGATCGACTCTTTGAGGTATTTCTTAACTGTCATCTTATTTTTCTCCTTCAAACACCAGCCTGAAACTCAGGCCGCGAGCGTCTCGTGCGCCTCGCTATGGTTGTAATTTTCAATCTATTTGGTCCCTGGGAAAGCCCGACGCCACGTGAAGCGTTGGGGGTAATTCTCGATCGCGATCAGAAAAAGGCGGCACGAAACTCTATACCGTGAGTTCATGCCGCCTTTTGTGCGTTACGCTAAGGCCGAACACGTCTGCTTGCTTGGGAGTATCGCCGTCACGTTCGGCACCTTGGGCAAGTTCTTCGATAGACGTGGGCTTTCCAGAAGTCTGAGATTCGAAGTTCTCTCTTTACGTTTCTTATCCTAACGACGAAGGCCCAGCCGAGCCACTACCTCGTGGTAGCGTTCAATGTCTGTCCGCTTCATATAATCAAGCAAACTTCTACGCTGTGAGACCATTTTTAACAGGCCGCGTCGCGAGTGGTTGTCTTTCTTGTGTGTCTTGAAGTGTTCGGTCAACTCGTTGATTCTCTTACTGAGTAACGCAACCTGAATCTGAGACGAGCCTGTGTCCGCATCATGGCTGCGGAAGTCTGTAAGAATCTGCGCTTTCGTTTCTTTAGCTAAGGGCACTGTTTAAAATGATCCTCCAGAACAGCAGAAATCCGCCTAAACGACGGTAACCGCTAAGATTAAGTGTCGAGGTAAGTTACCACGCGCTCGTGGGGCTGTCCAGCGAGGCCACCGCCAGTAACCGCCCTGCCGGAGGCCTGCATACGACTTTTGGCGACCGTCTGATACCATCTGCACCGTAGATAGGCAGCCTTATGATAAACAAGAAACCGCACACGGTGATAATCGGCGGAGGCTTTGGCGGGTTGTTCACCGCCCTCGACCTGGCAGGTACCGGAGACGTAACGCTCATCAGCGACGAGGATCATTTTCTCTTTACTCCCATGCTGTACGAGTATTTTAGTGGCGAGGTGGAGGAATGGCACATTGCCCCAAACCACAAGGAACTGCTGGACGAAAGCGTAACCTTCATTCGCGATCAGGTTGAGGATATTGACCTGAAAGCCCGGTCATTAACGCTCAAGAACAGCGGCAAACAGCTTTCTTACGATGCGCTCGTAGTGGCCGTTGGCGGAGTAACCAACTACGCCGGCGTCCCCGGGGCTGCGGAGTTCTCAATCCCCTTCCGCAAAATTGCCCACGCAGATGAACTGCGGCTCAGAATGGTTGACGCGCTCGACCGTGTTCCCCCTGACCTTCCCCCCCAAGACGCTCAGCGAGCCCTGACTTTTGCGGTGGTAGGCGCCGGCGCCAGCGGAATCGAGCTTTCCACCAAGATGGCCGACCTGTTACGGGATGCCTTCAAACGACGGGCTTTGCACGGCGAACCACGGGTGCTGGTGATCGAGATGGGCGACAAAATCTTGCCCGGAATGGGCGGTGAGATCAGGGACCACGTCGAAGAGGCCTTGCGCGAGTCGCATGTCGAAGTTCATACCCTAACCCGGGTCGTAAGAGTCGCCGAGAATTCGCTGACTTTTGAACATAACGGAGTACAGACGGAAATTGAAACCGCAGCAGTGGTTTGGGCAGGTGGCGTGCGCGTGAGTCCACTGGTTGAAAGCCTTCCGGTCGAGAAAACGAGTCGTGGATTGATCCTGGTCAACCCCACTCTGCAGGTGCCCGCCCATGCCGATGTTTTCGCGATCGGCGACATCGCCTACTTCGAAGACGCGACTCCAACGCTCGCGGGAACCGCCCAACTGGCTTTACAGCAAGCTGGCCTGCTGGCGCGAAACATCAAGGCTTACTTAACGGGAAAGGAACTGGAAACGAGGCATTTCGAGGAACTTGGGGAAGCAGTTAGTCTGGGCACGGAGCGGGCGGCGGTGCTGGTTGGAGGCAAAGCGTTCGCCGGCCCGCTGGCGCGTCAGGCGCGTTTCGCGCTTTATACGTCGCGTCTGCCTACCTGGCATCATCGGTTACGAGTAGGCGCTAGTTGGTTCTTCGAAGGTACCGCCCCCCGGCCCCTCTTACCGTTGGGAATTCAAAGGTGATTTTTGTTGGCGCTGGAAGCTACAAGCCGGGCCCGGATAAAGGTTCTACTGATAATTGTCGCGGCCTTTGTCGTCCTGGCCACATCCTTTTGGCTGGGTGCCAGAAATTCAGGTCCTCAGGATGCCGCAGGTTTTGGGAACGACAAGGCTACCGGATCCGAGTCGGATAAACCCTCACCGGTAGCGCAAGTTCCCGCAGTTTCAGCAGCTCCGGGAGCACCCCCATCACCTCGCCTGGATCAGACGCCGGAAGTGTCTGATGGCGGTTCTCCAGCATCACCGAACACT
>DATKIS010000608.1:0-7371 GCA_035543975.1 Pyrinomonadaceae bacterium | reverse complement strand
GGTTAACTAGAGTCCCGTAATGCCTCGGTTTAAGAACTGCTGACGCATCATGTCGCGGGCTCTGAATAAGCGATTCTTGACTGTGCCGAGCGGCAGCCCGGTAACCTCGACGATCTCCTCGTAAGTGAGATCCTGCGAATGACGCAACACGATGAGTTCACGATAAGCCGTGGGAAGCGATCTGACTACTCCCTCAATTTCCACGCGACGCTCTTCTCGCTCACTCTGCTGTTCGGGACTCAACCCTTCACACTCGATCGGGAGATCGTAGTTGTCGCTTTCAGTCCCACTGGTCAACGAACGCTCGCGCCCTAAGTTTCGGCGCAGGTGGTCAATAGCAGTGTTGTGGGCAATCTTGTAGATCCAGGTCGAAAACTTAAACTCCGGACGGTAGCGGAAGAGCGACCCGTAAATCTTAATAAAAATCTCCTGGGTCAGATCCAGGGCCGACTCGTAATCGCCAACCATACGATAGACATAGGCCGAGATCGGGCGTTGATATCGCCTGACGAGCTCCTCAAAACCGCCCTCAAGACCGCTACAAGCGCTAACCACGAGATCGCGATCAGCAGCTGAACTAAAGGTCGCTGAGGGATTGGGGGATGCAGTTGTATTCATGATGCCAAGGTACTACGTTTGGGCAACAAGAGATGTTTCAAGAGGTAAACGGTACAAGAGGTGAATGGTGAATGGTAAATGGTAAATAGAAGCACTGGGCCTCCAGGGTCGACGACTATTTACCGTTCACCATTTACTGGTTCTCATCCATTTACCATTTACCATTTACCATTTACCAGTACCTCTATTGCCACGACAAGGTGGCCAATCCTGCCGGCGCTGCAATAGCGTCAAAACTCAACTCGCGCGTGGCCAGCTGTAAACCGAGGTCGGCAGCGCTTAGCGAATGCAGGTTGGCGCCGAGAGTTTCGTTTACGATTTCGCCCGCTCGATCTCTGCTGATTAACTCGCCGACGACCAGCATGCGGGTGAGCAAGTGTCCCATCTGCTCCGCCTCTCCACCGCGGCGATCGCGATAGAAAAGCAGCAGCCGAAACAGTTCGTCTTCACACTCGCTTGGTTCACAGGTAACTGTGCGAATTATTAGCGGCTGTTTGCCACGGAAAACCACCGCGGTAAACCCCTTCTCTGATGAACTAAGGAGGAGTCCATCCCCCTGCGAACCATTCATCGTTAGCCACTGCCCTTCACCAATGTGCCGCGGCAGAATCAATCCAGCGCGCCAGCCCAGAGACTTCATCACACTGTCGTATTCCTCAAGGATGGAACTGCGGGACGCCACGACGAGATAACGACCTCTCCCTTGCGGATCGGCTGGCAGTTTTTCCCGCGAAATTGAGAGTTCCCCAAGGGAGTCGCCAAAGCCTCGTTCCATCTTCCAGGTGAGAACTTCCTCCAATTCAGCGCTGGAAGCAGGCTTGGTCTCTAACGTCAGAATCAAACTGCGACTCGCCGCTTCCGGCAGCGCAACCGACCATCGTTTTTGTTGGAGCAGTCCAGCACTGGTGGCCAGGTCGGTGAGCACAGTTTTCAGCTCAGCCGGACTGGAAATGTTTGGCTCGTCGAAGCTGGGACTAATCAGAGACTCGGGCAATTGCACGGTCGCTGCCCGCCGAAGGTGGCTGGAGCCTCCCTTTCCGCGAACCAGTTGGACTATTGCGGCCAAACCCTTTTCAAAACCGACAGCGGTGGATGGCAGCCATGGATGGATTAACTTGGAAAGAGGATTAGCCATAGAGAATTTAGGATTGCTGGTTTCGGATTGCCAATATGCAGCATTCCAAACCTACCATTCGGAGTAAGGTGTTCCTTCCGATGAACTATCAGGCGATGCGCTGTGAACATCAGTAATACCCTGCTCGCCACTAATCGAGTTTGGATCGTCACCCGTAACCACCGTCCAATCCTTCTGCCCTGTCATTGGATCGACCGGAATCTCACGCATGTAGCCCTCGGAGACCAGCTCGTCGAGCGATTGCGGCAGCTTCTGTTTGTCGGCCGCGTACCGATCCACCAGCGTTCGCATCGTGCTGAGATCGTCGCGCAGGACGGCTTCACGGGTGGCCAGGATGGTCTTCTGATACTGCGGCAGTACGATGGCGGCGAGGATGATAATGATCGTGATCACGATCATTAGCTCCAGCAGAGTAAATCCGAGAACGAGAGTCCGCAGACGGCAGGAGGCAGGAGGCAGTGTCGGAAAATAACGGTTTCGACCTGCCTGCCTCCTGGCTACTGCTCCTGCTTCCGGTGTTTTACCAGTCACTATACTTCTCACCGTTCAATGCTATTCCTTTAGATTTCGAGCGCACATCAAAAACATTTTCGCCGCCCCACGAGTCCCCGTCGGCCAGATCGTAACAGGAGCGCAGGTCCCAATTCGCCTCGCCCGTCATGGGATCGATCGGAATGCTGCGCAGATACACCTTCTTCTTGGTTGCCAGTTGACTGTCCAGGTTACTTGAAGTGTTCGTCATTTGGGTGCCGGTGCCCTGAAGCCCTCGTCCACCCCCCATTGCCTGTCCAGCCCGGGGAATCACGTTTACCCCATTTACCAGGGTCTCCAAATCCGGCGGATAGAGATCTGGATTGTCGACGCCAAATATGGTCGGATCGCTGATTACTACCTTGCTGCGCGGATCGACGATCTGCGGCTGTTGTTGTTGCTGCTGTCCCCCTTCCGGTTGGATACCTAACCCGGTCCGAGGCATTCCCACCGTGTCGCGATGAAACTCGTCGATGGCCGTACGCATCTGCCGTAGCGCGGCTCGCAGCTGTTCTTCCTTCTGACGTTTTACCGAGAGCTTCATTAGGGGCACAACCCCCATTGTCAGAATGGTCAAAACCGTCAGGGTGATGACCAGCTCAATCAACGTAAATCCACTTTGCCGCCGTGAGCGGAATACTTCCGCCGACGAGCGTGACGTAGTTACGCGGCGACCTGGAAGCTCAACCGCTTTCACGTGATCGCCGCGCCTTGGTTTGGTCAGACGTTGTGCTTGCTGGTGACTCAACATCTTACTGCTTTACAGTTGCGCGAACGGGAGAGGCTTCGACGACAACGTCGCGAGCGTCCATTCCCACAAAGTGCATTGCACCTTTCTCAAAAGTAATTCCGGCATCGCCGGGAGCCAGCGCTTCCACTTCAATGGTAAGAAGCACGCCTTCCCCCTTAATCGAAGCCAGGCCGCTGAGATTATTAATAGAAACCAGGCAGATGCCTGACGGATTGATGGAGTGGGTCACACTCGCACCGGGTTCAGTTCCCTCTTTGCCTTTCGCGAGCAGCGTCCCCGCAGAGACGTTTGTGATCTTCAAGATCTTAGGGTCAAACCGTAGCGCAATCGTGGCCAGACCAACCGGCGTATCCGAATTCAGCTTCAGAGTCAGCAATCGCTTTTCACCAACCTTCAGGGCCTCGTCGCCGGTGACCAAAGACACCTGAGACGCCTTCAGGGGAGCGCTGACCGAAGTCTCAATCGGTTTGGCCAAACTGGTAAGTACAGCATTTGCCCCAGTCGTAAGGTTCGCATTGATGGCCGCCACTTCCGTTGCTGACTGATTAGTGACCAACGATTTTGGCGCCGGAACAAATGCGGCCAGCTCATCTTCGCCACTCGCTGGACGCGGAGCCGGCGGCACCGCCGTAGTCTGTGACCGAAATACTCCCGGGTCCTTCGTATTACCCGTGGCTGCCGCGACCGTGGTGTTCGGAGCGGCCGCCTTATTGGCTGCAGAGTTGTCAGCCACCACCGTGCTGGGCGTTGCCGGCGCAGGAACAGCCTGATCGTTCTTAGCCGCCGCCGGGAAAGACGCCGGAGCCGCCGGTTGGCTTGCTTTGGCGGTAGCGTTGGCTTTCTGGAGCTGCGCCTCCGCCAAACGGTCTTCCTGATCGGATTCGCGCAACATAGCCTCAAGTGAGCCCGTTGTTGGGGACTGCAAAGTTCCGCTCGGTCGCATTTCCAGGTCACGCGGCGTAACCGCGGGGGCCCGAATCACCCTCGGCGTTACTGCGATAACGATGTCGATCTGGCGATTGTCGCGAGTTGGTGACGAGAACAACCGTCCCACCACCGGGAGCCCGCCCAAAATCGGCAGACCTCGCCGGCCATTGGTCTGCACATCCTGGGACACGCTGGCCAGCATCATGGTGCGATTGTTTTGAACGCGCGCGGTGCCGGTAATGGTTCGTTCAGTAAACGTCGGCGTTAGCGTTCCGGCGCCGAGGACGTCTTTCGATTCGATCGACATCTTCACTTGGACGTCATGGTTGGGAAAGACTTGTGGAGTGAATCTCAAAGTCAGACCTGTTGGTTCGTAGTTGATAACTGGAAACCCGCCACCCCCAAAAGGATTTCCCGTCGTGGGCTGCTGGGTCCCCGTCTGGGTAACGCCGTATGGAAAAGCCTGGGCAGTTTGCACTGGGACACGTTGTCCGATACGAGCTGTCGATTCTTCGTTATTGAAAGCGTGAACCTGCGTCGACGCAATCAGCTTCGTGTTGTTCTTGCTTTGGAAGGCAGTCAACAGCGACGAAGGAATAACCAGGGCAGCCGCGGCCGCAGTAGGAACACCGCCAACAATACCTGCCAGGTTTACACCAGTGGCCAGTTTGTCGAGAGTTCCGTTAGAGGTAAGCACTGAAAGGCCCGGCGAGCCGCCCAGAGTCAGAGTGCTGTCTCCCCCAATCTGATTTCCCAGCTGCATCAGATCGCTCTTCGAGACTTCATAGATGTTCACGTCCATTACGACTTCGGCGCGATCCTTGTCGATGCTGGTTATCAGCTCGCCAATCAAACGGACGTTTTCCGCCGTATCACGCACGGTCAAGCTGTTGGTATCTTTGTCCGAAACCACGATGGTTTGGGGACGGCCAACCGAAGGTGGTATTGCCTGGCTGACCAGTGTTTTAACTTTGTCGGGGTCGCTGTTTGCGAGATAGAAAGTGCGCAGCACCAGCTGCTGATACTGTGGCCGGCGCGTTTGATCGGCGACCACGATGGTCCGACGGCTTAGCTTTTGAAAGAACAAACTTTCCTGGAGGAAGATGTAGTCGAGCGCTTGCGAGGTGGTTACTTCCTTCAAGTTGATATCGATGTTCTTGGGGGTAACAAACGACTGGCGGTCGAAAATAACGTTAAGCTCGAGTTGGTCAGCCATCATGCGGATAAAGGTCTTCAAATCTCCGCTGTAGGCAATGATTTTCCGTGGCTCGGTGCGCAAAGGCGCCAACGGTGGGTCCTGGATGGGGGGGGTACCCGCAGTGCCGTTACCGTCCTGAGACTCAGCAGTTTTGTTACCGCCGTTGTTCCCTTCCTTCACGCTCTGGAGACGTAACATTCGCTCCATCTCTGAGACTGCCAACTCGTTTACCGCGTCGTATCCATACGCTTGCCGAAAGGCGTTGTAGGCTCCCACAAAGTCATTTTGCTCAGCCAGCGCTCGCCCCTGCTGCATGTAGGCCTGCGAAGCATTGAAGCTGGCCCGGCGAAAATGGAGTTGATACTCGACATTTGAAGGGTCAGCGGCAAGCGCGAGCGTAAATTCCTGGGCAGCTTTCTCCCATTGCTGGCTCGCTTCGTAGCGCACGCCAGCCTTGAAGTTTTTCTCACCCTTTTTGGCTAGAGCCGTCACCGGCAAAAGCAGCAAACAAAAGGTGAGCAGCATTGAAACCAGGAAGCGAGTCTCTGTCTTTATTCTCATAAAAATCTCTTCTCTGTGAAACCTACGTTTTGGTGGCTTAATAATGCCGCTGAGGAAGCCAGGATGCAACCGTTCCCGATTCCTGTTCTTACACGCCAACGAAAAACCACAGTTCCTTTAAAGCACCCTTTTTGGCTAGAGGTTAGAGCTAACTTCTTCAACAAAGGTTACCCGGTTAATCTCATGGAGCGTGGAAATCCCCGCAAACACTTTTCGCAAGGCCGATTCACGCAAACTGGTCAACCCCTCCGCCACGGCGGCGCGCCGGACCTCGGAACCCGGGCGGCGCTCGACAATCATTTCCCTAATATTATCGGAGAGGTCGAGTAACTCATGAATTGCCGTGCGGCCACGATAGCCCGTGTGATTGCAGGCGTCGCACCCGACATTCATGTAGAACGGCGTCTGCCGATGTACCTCCAGACGCAGGCCCGATTCAACCAGCTCCTGGTCCTTTGCCTGATATTGACGTTTGCAATAAGGACAAAGCATGCGCACCAAACGCTGGGCCAACACGCAATTCAAACACGACACGAAGTTGTATGGCTCCACCCCCATGTTCAGGAACCGGCCAATGACGTCGATGACGTTGTTTGCGTGAACGGTGGTAAATACAAGGTGCCCGGTTAGTGCTGACTGGATTGCAATCTGGGCCGTTTCAGTGTCACGAATTTCACCGATCATGATCTTGTCCGGGTCGTGACGCAGTATCGACCGCAACCCGCGATCAAAAGTTAGACCTTTCTTCTCGTTTACTGGTATTTGTGTTATGCCGTGGAGCTGATACTCGACCGGGTCTTCGATAGTTACAATCTTGTCTTCTTCGTTCCTAATCTCGTTGAGGGCAGCGTAGAGCGTGGTGGTTTTGCCGGATCCGGTTGGCCCGGTAACCAGCACCATGCCGTAAGGTTCGGCGATGTAGTGGCGAAACTTCCTCAGATCCTCCTCGGCGAATCCCACTACATCAAGATTCAGATTGCGAAACTCTTCGTTGATCTGCTCCTTATCCAGGATACGGATAACCGCGTCTTCGCCATGGATGGTCGGCATAATAGAGACACGGAAATCAACGTTGCGTCCCTTATAGCGAACTCGGAAACGACCGTCCTGCGGTACGCGGCGCTCGGCAATATCCAACTCCGACATGACCTTGATGCGCGAAATCAGCGTTTGGTGAAAAGCCAGGTCGATTGGGTCCACTTTGGCATACAGCGCGCCATCGATTCGATACTTGACCTGCACTTCCGTGTCACGGGTTTCGATGTGGATGTCAGACGCCCGCGACTCCATCGCGTTATAGATGATTGTGTCCACGAGCTTGATGATCGGGGACATTTCAGAATCCGTGGCCAGCCGGTCGAGATCCAGCACCTCTTCCCCGGCTTCGGTCTCCCTCACCAGCGAAATGCGAAAGCCGGATGCCGCTTCCTGTAGGACGCGTTGGGTGGCGTCGCCGCGACGGAGAATGACTTCGATGGCTCCGGCGGTGGCAACGTGCGGAACTATGCGCGCGCGGAGGGCACTGGCCAGTTCGTCCAGACGCTCCAGGTCGGTCGGGTCAGCCATCGCGATGTGGAGCCCTTTGTCGTCGCGCTTGAGCGGCAGGAACTGGTAACGGACCATCAGGTCTACCGGGATCTCGTTGAATAA
>DATKIS010000607.1:0-4124 GCA_035543975.1 Pyrinomonadaceae bacterium | reverse complement strand
GTCGAGCTATTGTTCACAGAGCGAATTGCCGCTGGTGTTTGGACTGGGTGTTCCGGAAGAGGGTCGGACGCTGAGTTTGGAAATCATTTGGCCGGGCGGCCAGAAGGATACGATTGCAGAAGTTAAGCCGAACCAATCGATTGTCGTTCAGGAAGGGAAGGGAGTTATCGCGGCGGCACCAATTGTTTTCGCGAGGCCGGCACCGACGCCGCCAACTCCCAGCCCGCGGTAGCTGGGCGATAGCATAAAGCCCGGGGTGGAGCGTTAGCGAAACCCCAGGTCACGAGTCAGAAAACATTTCAGCCCGCGGTAGCGGTGCGACAGCATCATTCATGGTTACGGTCTGCCGCCCGCCACCGCGGGCTGCGGTTTCTGGATCTGCGGTTCCTGGGGTTCCGCTACGCTCCACCCCAGGCTTTACGCTGCCGCCCACTACCGTGGGCTACCCGGAATTGCTCCGGTCATTGTGGGCCGATCTCATAGACGGCGGTATTGGGGTGGTAGATGCGCCAGTCAAACCAATAATCTTCGAGCACCGGGATCTTCTTCAGCTGCTGCCCGGTAAGAGGTCCCGCGGTAGCTTTGCCTTCGAAATTCCACACACTTCCGGTTTCCGCGTCGACTAATTGCCATCCAGGACCTTCGGTCTTCTTAAAGAATTCCAGTTTGCGTCCGTCGAGCGTTCTCTCAAAAGCTCGTACCGATCGATGGTCCTCGCCAAGCACAACCACGACCGGCACAGCGCCGATGTTGTCCATGATTGGACTCTGCTTTTGGAGAGATGCGAATGGATAGGCTGTCGACGAATTTCCCAGGCTAACGCCGATGACGAGCGCGCGTGGCTCCAAACGCCCGTCCTTATCAACTCCCTTGACCACTGGAACCTTGACCATGCGCTCTTCCCAGTTTGCCGGTGCGTATTCGTTCGCGGCGGCGATTCGTTCGTCTGGCCGCAGCACCCGGCCTTCTGGTTTCTCGCGTTTCCATAAACCGAAGGAGAGTTCGTCATGGAAGACGCTCTTGAGGCGGTGACCTTTCAAGAGACCGAGGATCGCTTCTCCTGTCACTTGCTGCCACCATGACCCGGTCTCTTCATCCCGCATGATGAAGTTCTGATTGTTGATGCCAGCTAGATGGAAATGAAGCACCCGCCCCTCTACAGTTGTTTCCCACACCAGACCGGTGTGACAGAGCGTTCAATAAGTGGCCACGAGAGGGGTGCCACCCACCGTATCCTGGACCAGATGGTGGTAAGCCATCAGCCGAATAGGATAAGCCACGGCCTCTCCCTGGTTCTCGACCGCAAGCACCATATCGGAATCACCCACAAAATTTGCTTCGCTTATTTGGGCGTACGCAGCGTTGGGTAACGGCTTGAACATCCACTCGAAGTGGTTTTGCCGGGCGAACCATGCGGCCGTGAACATTGGGAGCAGGGCCACCGCCATGATCGCTTTGCGCCACCAGCGTGAATTGGACCAAAGCCAAACCACCAGGGCGAGAGCTGCCACGGCGGCGGCGATTGTCAAAGCTGGAGACCAACGGCGCAATGCGAAAGACAGCTCCAGGCCGTTTTGTGACTGGGGCCGGAATGGCATGATCAGTGCGACCGGGATAATTACAGCCGATAATACTGTGATTACGAGTATGGCAAGCGTGGCCGCGGCGAGTCTGCGCCGGGTTTTCGGCTTAATTCTTGGTGATGACTCGATGGCTGTATTGTCCATGGGTGACACTCCAATACTGTCCTTGGGTGTTCAGAGTCTGATATTCGTAATCGATCACCTATGCGCCGACCCATTAGGTCAAGGAACAGTATGCGATAGAGACTGCGTGAAAAACCGTTGTCGGCTGTGCCGCCCGATGTGCGGAATGGCTGTGCCCTTCCGGTTAGTGCTGAGGGAATTCGGGGCTATGCCCAATATCAGGGGCGTAGCCCCGGAATGATTAGGGTGTCGCGTACGGTGGGGCGGAGCCGCCACCTCACATCGGGCGGCGTAGCCGCGAACCGGCTTATCGCACGTCTTCTACAGCGTAGTGGTCTGACCTCGCGGGACCGCTCCAGGATCATTTCGAGTTAGAACGTCACGCGCGCGGCAAACTGAAACGCCCGTGGTCCGCCAGAGCCAAATACTCCACCCGCGGTGGTGACGGGCTGACCGAAACTCGATGAGCGCAGAAAGCCTGCGCTGGTTGGATCGTTGCTGTCGCGCACCAGCACATTTGAGAATCCCGAATAGTTTGACTTTGAAAAACCCAGCACGTTGGTGACATTGAAGAGATTGAACACTTCCATCAATGGCTCGACCTTGACCCGTTCCCCGATTCTGAAAACCTTTGAAAGGCGTAAATCAAACGAACTAAATGTGTCATTAAAGCGGACGCCATCCGAAACCAGCGGCAGCGGCTGTCCGCCAAATCCCCCGGCCGCATTTATCTGTTTGATAAGCGCATTCACCTCAGCCCCCGTATGGAATAGTCTCCCGCCGGCATTACGCTGCAACTGTGGAATCCGTTGACCGCCACCAGGCACCAGGATATCCATTGGCACACCGGAAGCGAGGGTAACGAGTGGAGCCAGACGGAACCCGGCGGGCAAATCAAGAACGCCCGCAAAGGTGAAACGGTGCCTTTGATCGTTTGGGGTGGGGCCGTATTCCAGCTGCAGGTTATTGGGATTAAGCGGACCGTTGGAGAACGGAATCTGATCGTCGTTAGCGTAGTTGAAGGCTTTGGAGAGTGTGTAAGAAGCCCGGAATTGGTAGCGATTCGAGAAACGCTTCTCCACGCTCATTAGCAGCCCGTCATACTTCGTCTTAACGCTGGATTCCAGATTCACCACTGAGTCTGGACCGCCAACCACCGGATTGAACACGCTGCCAATGGTGCGGCCGATGATGAAATGCGTACCGAAGTTATGGAGATAATCCGCGCGCAACACATAGTTGTTTCCAAACTCGCGTTGGATGCCGATGTTCATCTGCTGGACCATGGGATTCTGCATGCTGTTGTCGATAATGTTGATGCCCCCGGCTCCCGCGCCCGGCAGGATAAATCCGGTAAACGGATTGGCCAGCGTCGGTGCTCCTGGCGGCAACCTCCCCATGATCGGATCGAATGGATTCCCCTGGATGAAAAGCAGGGGACCAGCGCGTACTTCAATCGGCAAGGCGCGCCCATCGAGACCGCGCTCCAACGATTGAATCTCGAGGGTTATGCGATCGTAATAGATTCCATAACCTCCATGGACGCTCGTGCGGCCATCTTTAGTGGCGTAGTTAAAGCCTATTCTGGGGCCGAAATTATTGGTGTCCCTTCCGCGCGTGCCGTGGAGGAAGGGCAGGATTATCGGGTTAAGCTGACCGGTGCGGCTGACGTTTTTGACGTCAGTATCGAGTTCGTACCGCAAACCGATATTCAAAGTGAGTTGCGGACGGACCCGCCAATCGTCCTGGATGAAGCCGGCCAGGTAGGTGCTATCAGCGTTCGGAATCAGGAGCGACTCAGTCGGCTTGCCGCTCCGAATCGTGACCGCGAAGAGGAGATCGTTGTCATCGACTTTGTTATCACCGTTGCGATCGAAGTCGGGAAAGTCCTCGATCATTTCAATTCGCCCAGCCTGGAAAACCCGCAGATCAAAGTCGGCGTCAACGCGCTGGACCTCGCCGCCAAAACTAAAGGTGTGTTCGCCTCGGACCATAGAGAACGTGTCACTGAATTGCAGGCGGCGTTGTTTAGTACTCTGCGGCACGCGGAACGAAGCGCCGTCCTGAATGCTGGGGAAGGTAAGCTGCGGTCCGGGAGTGACGGGCTCGATGTCGTTAAAGAAGCTACTGAAGCTGAAGTTAAAACTATTCACTGCGCGAGAGCTCAAGAATCGAGTGTAGTTTGCGAGAAATGAATGGGTGTTGTTGACGCTGGCCTGGCGCTGAGAAGCAGAACCTATTGCGCGATCCAGCGTGCTGGGCGCCACGTCGTCCTCGCGTTGCAGGGAATATCGAAAGAACAAGTGATCCTGAGCGCTCGGGTGCCAGTCGACACGCTCTGTGCTTAGGAGATCATTAAGCGGCGCTGCAGCAAAAGTCCGATTTATCGAGCGCGTCGTCAGATTCCGGACGCCGACT
>DATKIS010000606.1:0-6237 GCA_035543975.1 Pyrinomonadaceae bacterium | reverse complement strand
ATGGCGATTTCAACCCGAAATATCTTGGCCATGTACGGATGTAGTTCCGTTTCGACTGCGGGCGTTATCAAGGGTTCACGGTTCTTGGTGCTAAAGATGAGGTGGATAGAATGGAAGAAAGTGATTGAGGCATATACAAAGTTTCCTCTCGAGAAATGTTCTCATCGCGCCTTCAGCGCTTAAGAGACTTCGTAATGGTATGCCTTCCCTGGGGCGTTGCCCCAGGCTGTTACATTTCGCGCCCTTGGCGCTTGAATGCAAAGACTTTGGCTACCTCGGCTGAATGCGGAGCACAAAGTTGCAGATTGCAACCTTTTGATCCGGCAGCACCTGGGTGCGTTCTTCTTTGGGAATCTCGCGACCGTTGAGCAATAGCGGATTGCGGCCCTTCGAGGTGATCCAGTAGCGCCCGTCATTCTCGCGCGTAAGCACGGCGTGGACCCGGCTGACTTCGGGGTCGCCTTTCAGCGCCAGATCGACGGTAATCGACCGCGAGCCACGTCCAATAGTAATTTCGGTTTTGCTGACCGGCACCACCGCCTCACGCACGCCGTCTTTCCAAACTTCAATTGAATAGAGTTCCTTGATGCGCGGACGTACCACCGTCTGCTCGTTTGACTCGCCGCTGGACTCGGCCTCGTCGCGGCTGCCATCGGCAAACTCGCGAACAGTGTCGTTTAGATTTGGCGCGGGCTTCTCGGCGGGAAGAGGCGAGCCCGATAAGCCGGGACCGGTTTGGACAGATTTCGAGGGGGTGCCAGGTCTCGGGTTAACTGCCGTGTGGCCGCCTTCGGTTTCATCCCAAACGCCCTGGACGCGAAACTGTCCCTTTTCCAGCGTACCGTCCACGCGCAGTTCCACCGCAAACGACTTCGCCGCCAGCGGGGTTGAGCCACTCAGTTCCTTGGCTCTCTCGGACAGTACGTGGAAAAGACCCTGTTCCAGACCGCGGCGTTTATCGCCCTGCCAGTCTTTGTCGTCTTCGGCGCTCAGGTAGACGACATATTCACGCGGGATGTAGGTCGGGCCGCCGGGTGGCGTGAACATCTCGCGCTGCATGACTGCTTCCACTTCGCGAGCGATCTTGACCAGGAACTCTTCCCAGATGCGGCGCGGTTTAGCGTGTTCGTCGGCAGACTCGAGGAGGTCTTCGCCCGTTTCGCCGTCAATCCATTTTCGTATTGTTTCAATCAGGCCCATAGGTGGTAAATGGTGAATGGTAAATAGTGAAAGGCTCAAATTAACCGCAAAGGCATTAAGACGCCGAGAACGAAAGGGCGATAAAGGAGATTTTCCATATCACATTTGACAGTTCTCATTTGTCATCGCTTCCAAGGGTCACGAGTGCCAGCGATTGCAAAAGCAGGAATCGCAGGACCGCCTGCACCAGGTCCGAAGGACCGGCATTCAATAGCCACGCCCGTGAGGGCGTGGATCAGGAATTACTCAGACGATGAGCACCGAAGGTGCGGAAGAGATTATCTTCCAACCCTAACCGATGCCGACCCTGCGGGCCTCGGACGGTCTCGACCTTGACTCCCACGTCCTCACGGAAGTGGCTATTAACTATCGGTCCTTCGGACCTGGGCAGGTCTTCAGTCAAACTTAACAAACTTCTTGTGTACCCAGCCGCGGTCGGCTGTAAACGGATTGGTCTTCGGACGTCCGTGCTCCAGCACTTGAACCTGATACCAATCCTCATCAGTCGCCAAAATCTTAACTCGGGAGTTAATCTCGGCTACCCCGACGGGCGGGTTCAAGGTATTCGCGTCAGACCGTAGATTCACATCCGTTGTTGTAACACCTTCCCGGCCAATTACAAAAATATCCCCGAGCTGTGAAATGCCTACAAATGGATTCCAACGGGAGGTCACATACTTATGTGTGGCCATCAGCATTCCGGAGAAGCCAAGCACCAGCGCCGCAGCCACCAGAAACGGACGGGCGCGACGAGTCGCAACTGGACGCCTCGGCAAGCCCACAACTTTCCCGTTCTTGGCCACGTTAGGCAGAGCCGCGATCCGTTCCTGGGCGGACGGGCCACGCTGGCCGACCTCCGGCGCATGACCGGCTTTTGGGATCGCGCTTACGGGAACCACAATCTTGGGACGAAGCGCCGCGGGCGCAGGTGTCCTCCAATTAAGTCCCTGGCGGTCAATCCTGAGGTCTGGCCGGTCTACAGCCCGGCGAGTATCGGGCAGCTCAAAGTCCTTCGTGTCAGGAATTTCTTCCTGCCCGGGAGCCGGTCGAACCGGTTCGAACCGAGCCTGCGGCGGGGCGGCAGGAACCGCCTCCAACTCCAAGGTCAGATCGGCGCTTGGCCGGCGACGTGAGTCGGAATTGACAGCATGCAGTGGCTGCGTAGGCGGTAGCGCCGCATCAGCCAGTTCGTCCCAAAACTCCTGCATTGTCTGGTAACGCTTATCCGGGCGAATTTGCGTGGCCTTCTCGAGCACCCTCAGCACAGGCCTGGCCCAATATTCTCCACTGATAACGGCCGGTAATTCCTGTATCGCATGCTGGGCAAACTTACGGGGAGCCTCTCCAGCCAAGAGGGTATAGGTCGTCTTGGCGAGGGAATAGATATCGGCGGCGGGAGTCAGATGTTCGTGATGCGATCCACCGGCAGCGTAGATAGCCCCAAGATCCAGCGACCCCGTTTGCACCAGGGGATTGTGTTCCGGCGCCGAATAGATGTTGGTGCCGACGCGGGTGATGGCTCCTTCGGAAGCGGCGAACCGCGCCACTCCAAAGTCGGCAATCTTAACTACCTGCCGGTCTCCGGTTAGCAGCAAATTCTGCGGTTTGATGTCTCGATGGATAACGCCACATTCATGGGCGTGAGCCAGGCCGGAACAGACCTGCTCGAGGTAGAAGAGCGTTTTATCGAATGGCAGAGGTGACCGGCGGGAGAGGGCGGACATGTCGCCTCCCGACAGATACTCGAGCACGATGTAGTGAAACGTTGTGCCAACCAAGTCGATTGCGGTGCCATGGCCGAGCCGGCTGATGATGTTGGGATGACGCACGCGGTCGAGGGCGACGGCTTCGTTTTGGAAGTTGACGATTAGAGTTTGTTCCAGCTCCGAGTCGGGCGCGTCGTCGAGAAACATGTTGAGGGCTTTAATGACAATCGTCGTGGGAGCGCCCTCGGTTGCTTCATTGTCCCGGGCGACATAGATCTCGGCGTAGCTGCCCCGGCCTAGACATTCAAGTATGTCGTAGCGTCCGTCGAGCCTGGTCTGTTGTAGTTTTAGCTCTGGCATCAGTGCACGCTAAAAGCTCTCCCAGTCTTAGATGCGCAAAAGCGAGGCGCCAATCTAAGGTGAAGCCAACGGGGAACTCAGCGGCGAACTGGCAGGCGCCGGCTGCACCGGCCTCGTTGCTTCGTCAAAATGCCTAAGAGCTGCTGGTCGGGCTGCCTCAAACTTGAGGGCTGCGGCCGCTATCCCAAACGCCGCTTCCTTTCGCAACGTCGCGTTTGCCGGGGACGGGCTAAGGTCCGCTTTGGCAATCGCTGACTCGAAGGCCCTTACAGCTTCATCCGGTTTGCCGGCCAGTAATGACGCGCGGCCATAGAGATATAGAAACTCAGGATCCTGCGAATCTATCGGAGTCGCTACGCTCTGCCGCACCAGTTCGCCCGGCAACTGGCTTGTGAGCCACGCATTGGGGTCCGCATCCACGCTGCGCCGTGCCTGTTCAAACTTCAATAGGGCAGTCTCCGCCGCATTGGCGGCCGGAGTTGGAGCCGGTGTCGGGGTAGCTTCGGCGGTGGCCTGACTCTGATCCAGGTAAGGAATGGCCCCTTTGTATTTGCGGCCGGCGTAAAAAGCACCTGCTACCGCGACAAGCACGAGTACAAATACGAACAAGCGCGTCATGGTTCTCTCCACACCGCTTTTTGCCGATGCCGGCTTGGCTAGGTCGAGCTTATTCTCCAGGATCGCTGCCGCGGCCGGCTCGGTGGCGGCGGGAGCGGGGAAGACCATCCGAGAAGGCGGCATGAAGGCCTCTGAGGGATTGAGCTTGACTCCCATCATAGTCTGTTCGAGCGGCGACTGGTCGATCGTGTCATCAAGCTCAGGCTGAATTGTCTTGTCGAGTTTGTCGGCCCGTTCCTGCGCCGAAATGTGCGTGCCAACGCAAACCAGGACGGCTGTCAGATTGTCTTCCGCGCCGCGTTCGAAACAACGCCGCTTCAACTCCTCGCAAGCTCCCGGCAAATCATCGCTGGTCAGCAACACCTGCCGCAATTCGTGATCAGGGATATGACGGGTAATACCATCCGTGCAGAGTAGAAACTGAGTGCCGTCGTCTACCTCAATTACCTTCATGTCGACTTCGACAGAATTCTCGGCCCCCAGCGCGCGGCTGATGACGTTCTTGCTCGGGTGATTGGCAGCTTGTTCGGCGGTCATGCGGCCGGCGCGCACTTCCTCCTCGACGACGGAATGATCTTCTGTCTCCCGCAATAGCTGCCCAGCCGGTGTCAGGCGATACAAGCGCGAATCGCCAACGTGGCCGATGGTGGCAACGTTGCCGCTCACATGCAGGCCTACAATCGTGGTGGCCATCATGGAAAACTTCGTGTGATCCTGGGCCATCTGAAAGATTGAGGCGTTTGCCCGTTGAATCGCCAGTTCCATCAGGTCTTCATTATCGGAACCGGCCAACTGATGACGGAACGCTTCGTCCAGGACCTCAATCGCAGTTTGGGAAGCTACCTCGCCAGCCTCGGCGCCGCCAACGCCGTCAGCCACAGAAAAAATGCCGCGCTCGGTATCCGCCAGAAACGAATCTTCGTTAAGGGGACGTTTGGCGCTCAGTCCTCGATCGGTTACGGCCGACGACCTGAGCGGGAGTTTCGTGGATTCACTTACAGGCTGGCTCATTGGACCGCCTCCAGTTTCAAGGACGAGGGACTTTCCGCGCGAACTCTTTCGGCCAGCACCCGATCCTGCGCATTGCGGTGGGAGAAGGCCATTAACATCCCTAACATAGCAAAGCTGGTAATCAGGCTAAAGCCTCCGTGACTGACAAAAGGCAAGGTGATTCCGGTCATCGGCAAAGCTCGCAAGATGCCTCCGATATTAACAAGTGCCTGAAAGCCCATGAAAGCGGTTAAGCCGGCGGCGCAAAGCTTGGTAAACATATCACGCGCGTCCAGAGAAGTACGAACACCAGCAATGACAAAAATGATGATGGCGAGGACGATAATCGCCCCTCCGAGTAACCCTTCCTCCTCGGCGAGTGCGGCATAGACGTAGTCGGAATCGGCAATCGGGATCACTTCCGGATAACCCAATCCCAGACCGCGTCCGGTAGTTTTGCCGGAGGCTATTCCGAAAATTGCCTGGGCCGGCTGAAACGCGAGCTTATCGAACCAAACGTCGACATTGACGATCTTCTGCATCGCCGGACTTTGCTCGGCCAGTTGTTTAAGTTGCGGGTCCTTGTTGACCGCTTCCTCAAAGTCTTTCTTCCACCAGGAAACCTCAGGCGACGGAGGATCAAAGCCATCAAGCCACAGATGAAACCGTTGCTGAATTCGCGAAGGCAGCATCGCCTGAATCGGTCGGGCAATGGTCGGCAAGAGTGGCACCTTCTCCTGCACGTCTCTGGGCAAGGCGCCGATTACCAGGATGCTGATTACCAGGAGCACCGAACCGACAAACAAAAGCAATTGTGGCCAGCGACGAACGGCGACCAGGTAAAGGGTAGTGTAGGCGCCACTGAAAATCAGCATCTGGCCAAAGTCTTTGAGCGCAAAGAACGGGACAAAGGGCAGCATCCCCATCACCAGCAGGGGCACAATATCGCGCGCGCGTGGGATGCCCCAGTAAGTTTCAGCCAGGTCTTTGTAACGCGCGGTCAGAATTCCGGCGAAGCCAAGCAGAAAGGGAATCTTCGATGGTTCCCAGGGGGTCATGTTGCCCAACGACTTCCCAGCGCTGGAGGTCACGACAGCGGCGGCGAGAGGCAGCAGCGTGAGTAAGACAATGATGAAGCTGTTTCGCTGAATCCAGAGCAGAAAGCCATCACGGAGACAGAGTGAAAAAGCCACGCCAAACACAACGAACGAGAAAATTGGAATCCAGGTGTAGCTCGCGGTCAGGGCATCCCCGATGCTGTAGTTTGCTGGGCGTTTCGGAAGTTGTTCGATATCTATGGCCTGCGCCGGCGTCGGGGGGAGGCCCATCATCTGTTTCTTAACCGGGTCGTAGTTTTCGATGA
>DATKIS010000605.1:0-11365 GCA_035543975.1 Pyrinomonadaceae bacterium | reverse complement strand
ATCGTGGAGAACGCAATTCGTCATGGAATTGCACCACGCTCTACTCCCGGCCGAATCGAAATTGAAGCGAAACAACAGAATGGTACCCTTCGTATTCAAGTTCGAGACAACGGCCCGGGCCTTTCCAAACATCGGACATCCGACATTCTGTTTAAGAAAGGTCTGGGGCTGGCTAATACCGAAACTCGGCTGGAAAGGCTTTACGGGGCGGCTCATCTCTTCGACCTAAGCAACAATCCCGGCGGGGGATTGATAGTTACCTTAGAAATACCCTTTCATAAAGACGGCGCCGCTCCCAGCCAATCCTAAAATCGCCTTCGCTTCCGCCTCCGCGGGAAGGAGCGATCAGCTTGCGTGATCCGAAGATCGCTCAGCGTCCGGGTGTTTCGACCTTCAGACAAATCCGAAATGCGGAAAAGTTTTTGGAGCGAAATGGCAGGGCCGTCGTGTAAGAACCGTATGCGTTTCTCCCCGACCCTCTAAGCATCAACAAACATCAGCGCGTCCCGGAACAAAAATATGACTGACTCTCCCGTCCGTATATTGTTGGTGGATGACGAGCCTCTCGCTCGCTCGATGTTGCGCGAGATGTTGCAAGGCGATCCGGATGTGACGATCATCGGAGAATCCTGCAACGGGCGCGAAGCTCTAGAGGCAATTGATTTGCACTCGCCGGATTTGCTTTTTCTCGATGTCCAAATGCCTGAGGTAGGTGGGTTCGAGGTCCTGGCGTCGCTGAGAAACAGGCCGTTGCCACATGTCATATTTGTCACCGCCTACGATCAATATGCGGTGCGTGCGTTTGAGGTCCACGCGCTTGACTACCTCCTGAAGCCGTTTGATCAGGAGCGCTTTAATATTTCCTGGCGCCGGGCGAAGGAACAGATACTGCGCGAGCGAACTGGGGGGACTGATCAGCGAATTCTGGCTTTACTGGAAGAACTGAAAGCTGGCAATAAGTATCTGGAACGCCTGGTGGTCAAAGCGGCCGGCCGAATTTACTTCCTTGAGACATCTGAGATTGATTGGATCGAAGCCGAGGGCAATTACGTTTCGGTACATAGCGCCAAGAAAACCCACCTGCTGCGGGAGACTATCAGCAGTCTTGAGTCGCAACTTGATCCAAAGCAATTTGTTCGCATCCATCGCTCTTCGATTGTCCGCATAGATCGCATTCAGGAATTGCAACCGTGGTTTCACGGAGAATACCGAATCCTTCTGCACGACGGGACTCAACTCACGCTTTCCCGCAATCACCGCGAGAATCTACAAGGAGCTCTCGGCAAACTGCCATAGGACAAATCAGCAATAGGATCTAAAGGACTCATTGTCCTGCTTAACTTTTCATCTTTGCCCGAAAAGTCGGTTCTGGCTTCAGTCCGCGAAGCGGACGAGTGAAAGTAGCCCAGCACTTCAATGCTGGGGGTCGGTCCAGCGGAGTCAGAGTCCGTGAAGCGGACGACTGAAAACTACTCGCGAACCACAACTTTGCGATTCAGCCGTCCGTTTCACGGACTCGCGTTCTGAGCTCCACTTGATCCCACCGATGAATCGGTGGGCTACTTTCATTCGTCGGCTTCGCCGACTTCTTGGGCAAACCTTTGACCTTTCCGAAAAATTGTAGATTTCTTTCCGGCTAGCGTCGCGCTCAGCTTCCAGCTCCGCTCGAATATCCAAAAACCGCAAGGCCCTTCCTCGCGAGATCCGAATCCCGCAACGTCACCTCCGCGTGCAGCAGTCAGGGTGGCCCAGCCGGATGACGAGACGGCCTATTCGACATGCGAGAAAGCAGGCACACCCATTGCGCTTTCTGTACGTCGTCTACTCCCCGATTTGTGATCGACTCTCCAGATTCTCGTACTAATGAAACTGCGCAGCCATGTCGATAGCACACGAACCCTATGCAAGGATTAACAGGAGCCTATCTATGAGAACTACCATCAGGATTACGCTGATTCTTTCTATGTTGACCGTTGCTGCTTACGTTCCCGCGTTTGCGCAATCCAATACTGGCCGGCTCGTCGGCATCGTTTCGGATGCGAGCGGAGTCGTTCCGGGCGCGAACATAGTGGTGACCGATAGTAAGACCGGTAAGGAGCGAACCTTTGTTGCCTCCGACGACGGGTCTTTCAACGCCCCGCAACTTGATCCAGGTGCCTATACCGTGATTGTCACCGCGCCTGGGCACAAAACTTTCACCGCCAGCGACGTAAAGATCGACGTTGGCCGAGACTACACCTTGAACCCGACCCTTGAGGCCGGGAATATTAGTGAGAACGTCACTGTCGTGGCCGGCGCCGACGTGATCAATGCGTCTAACGCAGAGATCAGCAATACGGTGAGTCCGCGACAGATTCAGGAGCTGCCGCTCAACGGACGAAACCCGCTAAACCTAATCACGTTGCAAGCGGGTACATCCGCCAACGGTGCGCAGGGAACTTCCATCAACGGCCAGCGGCCCTCCGCAACCAACATCACGCTTGATGGTCTTAATATTCAGGACAACTTTATTCGCGCCAGTGCCTCCAGCTTTACTCAGATTGCGGTATCGACGGATGACGTCGCTGAGTTTACTCTCACCACGCAGAACGCCGGCGGTGATCAGGGGTTCGGTGCATCGCAGGTGCAATTGGTTACTCCGCGTGGCTCAAACGAGTTTCACGGGGCCGTCTTTGAATACAATCGCAACTCCCTCTTTGGAGCCAACACGTTCTTCAACAACGCCAATGGAAATTATTCGCCAACTGATCCATTGGTGGTGGCCGGCCTGCGGCAAGCAGGAGCAGCTAAGAACCCGAAGGCATTTCGCAACTTCAATCAGTTTGGCGGCAAGATCGGTGGGCCAATCCTGAAGAACTCGCTGTTCTTTTTCTTCAACTATGAAGGGCAACGCGATCGCATCTCGCAATCGTCGCTGCGCACGGTGCTTACCTCCAGCGCGCGTCAGGGCTTATTCAGCTATATCGACACCGGCGGAGTTACCAGGCAGATCAATTTATTCAGTTTGCCCATTGCCAACGTGGCGACGCCAGGGGCGCCTGCGGTGCCCACCAGCATCAATTCGTTGATCCAAAGCCGCTTCATCGCGAACCTGCCTACCGGCAATTCGATTGAGGCGGGGGACCAACGCAATACGACCGGTTACAGGTTCAACCAGGCCGCCGATACGGACTACAACAATTTTACGGGCCGCGTGGATTTTGATCTCAACTCCAGTAATGCCATCAACGGCGTCATCAAGCGGCAACGGCTCAAGGGCTTCATTCCTGACTTCGCGGACTTTAACGGTTTCTCGACGATTCCGGCAGCGGGCCAGAACGTGCCGGGAGATTCTTACGTCGGCGCCTGGCGTTCAACCATCTCGGCAAACTTCACTAATGAAGTACGGGCTGGTTACGCTCAAGTCTTCCCGGGTTTTCCACAAACGCAACCGGAGCCGGCAAACTTCTTTGTGCTTCCGCTGGTAACCAATCCTGAGTCGACCTTCCTTTTCCAGGGTCGCGATACCAAGACCTACACATTTCAAGACAACGCAGACTATTTCTGGGGGAACCACAGCCTGAGCTTTGGTTTTCAGTCTCAATATAATAGCGCCCTGCGACTTAATCGTGGCGGCGTGCTCTTGAGCTCAACCATTGGGGTCGGTACTAACACCCCGCAGATTACCACTGCGCAGTTCAACAACACGGCGCTGTTTCCAGGTGGGATCGGTACCGCCGACCGCACCAATGCCAACGCGCTGTTTGCCCTGCTTGGCGGAATCGTAAACGCCCAGGCTCAGACCTTTAACGTCATTGATGCCAGCGGCGGCCTCGTCCCCGGCGAGGGCTTTAGACAAGACTACGTCTATAGCAACTACAATTTTTACCTGCAGGATCAGTGGAAAGTAGCTCCACGTCTTACCCTAAGCCTCGGTCTTCGTTACGAGATTTGGCCCGGGCTTCGGGAGCGCAACGGCGTGCTTTCGGAGGTCATCATTCCGCAGGGAATGACCGCAACCCAGGCTTTGCTGGATCCTAATGGCGGTCTGCAGACGGCCGGCACC
Source organism: Pyrinomonadaceae bacterium (assembly GCA_035543975.1). Lineage (GTDB taxonomy): Bacteria > Acidobacteriota > Blastocatellia > Pyrinomonadales > Pyrinomonadaceae > PSRF01. Next base: position 7,320 of record DATKIS010000605.1, on the reverse strand, counting down.
AACCTTGGCCATGGCAAGATCTTCAGCACCGACAAGAACAACTTTGCACCTTCTTTCGGCATTGCTTACCAGCCACAGTTTGGAAACAAGTTCTTGAACGCTTTGCTTCCAGGCGACGGTCGCACCGTGATTCGGGGTGGCTACCGGGTCAGTTATGTCAATGATGAGTTTCTCAAAGCGTCTTCGGGCGAAGGTGATCAAAACTCAGGCAAGCGTGAAAATGCCGGCCTGGTGAATCTAAACCTCAGGGCCGATCAAGTAACGCCGCTGGCGACGCCTTCGATTCTTATCCCACGCACTTTCATCCAGAACAACGCTCGCCTCGGTGGGCTTAACTCCGTGGCGATGACCGACCCGAACATCCAGCTGCCCGCCAATCACGAATACACGTTTGGCGTTCAGCGCGAGCTCGGGTTCCAGACCGCCCTTGAAGTGCGTTACGTCGGCGCCTTCAGCAGCAACATGACTCGCTACACCGACGTCAACGCTCCTGACATTATCAACAACGGATTCCTGGCAGATTACTTGCGAGCTCGTTCAAATTTCGCGTTAACGGGCTTGTTCAATTGCACCACTGCGCAAAATGCGGGCTGCCAGGCGCTCCAGGTTTTTCCACGACTAGCCACCTTGAATGGAACTCCGGGCGGGATCGGCAGCGCGACGGTCGCTCCTAACGCTACCGTGGCCAGCTTGATTACCACCGGCGTCCCTGGTCAGTTAGCGGTCACCTACACCGGTAGCTTCCTGCAGGGTTCAGTCCCTTTCCAGGCAAATCCAAACATCGGATTGGGTTTGCTCCTTTCAAATACAGCTCGCTACAACTACAACGCATTGCAGATGGAACTCCGGCGCCGCTTCTCGGACGGCTTTTACTTCCAGGCGAATTACACGTTCGGCAAGACAATGTCGAACGCTCCTGGAACCGATCAGCGCCGCTTTGAGTTTCAGGTCCACCCGTCGAGAGATGACATTGAATACAGCCGTGTTCAGACGGATACCCAGCACGTCTTCAACTTCAATGGCATCTACGAGCTGCCGTTCGGTAAAGGGAAGCGTTTCTTCACCGGCGCCGGATCATGGCTTAACAGATTGGTGGGAGGCTTCCAGCTCAACTCGATTCTTGCCATTTCGTCAGGTGCGCCGATTGGTGTTTTCGACCCGCGCGGGACCTTCGGCTCTAACGCCCGCTCAGCCCGAAATACCGCTAACTCATCGTTGACGAGGGAGCAGATACAGGCGTTGACCGGAGTCTTCCGGACGCCCTGCGGCATTTACCTGATCAACCCTTCAGTCCTGAACATTAACCAGGCCAACCTGGCGGCGGGCAACTGCTCGGCGTTGGGCAGCGGCCGTGCGGCCGAGGGTTTTGGCAGTACCCCATTCCCGGGCCAGGTCTTCTTTAATGTAGCTCCAGGCGAACTCGGAAATCTGCCGCGGTTCTTCATTAATGGGCCCACCTACTTCAACGTGGATGCTTCGATCATCAAGAACATCCCGATCACGGAGCGAGTACGCTTCCAGATCCGTGGTGAAGTGTTCAATGTGCTGAACCGGACAAACTTCGGCGTTACCGCCGCTCAGCAGCTGCAGAACATTAATGCAGCGAACTTTGGCAGAGTTACCGCGACGTTCGCGCCGCGGGTGGTTCAGTTTGCCGGACGCCTCGAATTCTAGAGGTCCTCGCAACGCTGACGCTGACTAAGACGGGCGCTGCTTCTTCGGAGGTAGCGCCCGCCCTTTTATGACTAAAGCAAACTGTTAGTTTGCGATCGGGGCCGAGGCACCTGAACCACCGCAAACTAATAGTTTGCTTGACGCGTGAGTGAGCTTGTCACCCCGTTAAGCCTATTAGTCACAAGGGTCTGCCTGTCCGTCACAAAACCCGTCCAAACAAAGCTTTCCGGGCGTATAACTCGGCGTGTCAAATCCGGGTAAGTGCGGGGTCATTGAAAACTACCCTGATCGTTCGCCGCCAGCGTACCAACGAGGTGGGACAGGTTTTCATCATGCGGTCTTCGCGTAGCTCCTTTCAAGTGCTCGATCCCTAGCGAGCCGAAGCCCGGACGATACTCCTAAATATTCCCGACAGGAGGCTCTCCCATGAGGTTACGCGCGCTCTTGATCAGCACGGCGATAATGTCCCTGACTGTAGCTGTAGTGAAAGCGATAAATCCACCGGTGCCTTCGCCGTTGATTAACGAAGACAAGATCCTTGGATCGGCCTACTACGATACGTTGAGCATTCTGAGCACGCCCAATGAGTGCAGCGATTTCTTCGGTGGCCCAACTGTAATCGAGACCTTTAATGCTCTCATCGGGAAGGTGCGAAAGGACTACTTCTCATCGGCAATTGGAATCCGTATGTCAGGTTCCACGGTCAATGTAGTTAATGTGAAAACCAGGAAGCGATACCGGCTCTTTGACAAGGTCTCAATATATGCCAACGGACCTTTCTATCGGAGAAAATACACCAACGCGCAGGCTTTTGTTTCGAGTGTCGGCAAGTTTGGAGCAAACACCAAAGAGGCGCGGGTACTGATGCTTCTGCACGAACTCGGCCATTCCGTTAAGAGTGACACCGGCGGCTGGTTGCTACCCGACGATGGCATGGATGATTCGCAAAGCAGGGACAACACGAGGAAGATCGAAGATGTATGTGGTGAGCAGATCAAGGGTCTCGGCAAAGGCGATATCGCAAGGAATTCAGTGAGAGGGAAGTACGAAGCTATTGAGCCCGATGAGACCGATTTACCGCGATAAGCAGGCAGGAACAAAACATAACAAAGCAACTGGAAGGGGAGATCAAAATGAATTCAACAGCATCCTGGGACCACGAAGAACCGGAGACTACCGGTGAAACACCGCTCGAAGGCGAAAGTCCGACTTCGGTGGGAGGGAATATCACCAGTTTGAGAGAACTCACTTTCAGGCTCCTGCGGAAAGTGGAGTCAATCGGTGAAGCTCAAACGCCAGATATTGAGAACGGCATAGACTTCTACGGTGAGGTGAGTCGTTTCGAAATCGACCTCATCAAGCGCGCGCTCATTCAAACTGGAGGCCATCAGCGACGGGCGGCGAGACTGCTGAATCTTAAAGTGACAACGCTCAACTCCAAGATCAAGCACTACAATATCTCCCTGATTGATCGTGCTTATAGCTATCCTATTTCGGGCGCTACCGAAATTGAAGAGACACGACGGCGCGCCTGATCACTAAGTTCTAAGCCTGCTCTGGTGCTCCCAAGTCACCCGGTCCATGGTGGGCCGGGTGATTTGTTTATTTGGAGTGCGGCGGCTCGACGCCGCTTTGTTATCCGGCGGCTTGACGCAGATTGATGCCAGGTCAACCCATCTCGTCATCGAAGCGGCCCTCGTGAGTACTCCTCCCGATCTCATCCCAAGCCTATCAGGCTTCAAGCCGCCGCGGACCAAAGCGGCGTCGAGCCGCCGCACTCCAAAGAGCGCAAAAAAATGTACCTTGCCGAATACCTGTTAGGGGCCAATGCGTTCTCGATCCATTAATGGCAACTCCCGCCTCTTCGAGAATCCAATTTCAGCAATATCAATCTTCACCTACTGCGGCGAGTGGGCCGACGCGGGTGACGAGACGGCCCACCAACTGTGTGCGTTAACAGGCACGGTCATTGCCCCCTTCAATCACAGATCAATAGCCGGTGATCCGACTTTTCGAAACTGAGATCGCATGCGGCTAAGAAGTCTATGAATGGAGGAGCTGCCTAATCCCCATGAATTCATCGCCCTAAATCAGGCGTATGGATCAAACGGCAGTTCTCATGGCTTAGGGTGATATCCCGATCGTGAAGGACTGTGTCAGGAACCTTCCTTACGTTTGGGCTACTGCCTCAGGGAAAAACCAGAAAGGAATAAATCATGAGTATGACGAAACTAATTCGAGCAGTGACTTCGGGAGGGTCACGCTTTCTCTTCATCGTGCTGACTCTTGCAATAAGCGCGAGCGCCACGTTAGCCCAGAGTGCGACCGGTCAAATCGTGGGCAAGGTAACCGATCCTAACGGGGCCGTCGTTTCCGGCGCCCAGGTTAGCGCTAAAGCCGTGGATACGGGGCGCGAATCCACAGCGACCTCCGACGACCAGGGTGGTTACATCGTCACCGCCCTGCAACCCGGTCTCTACGATGTGACGGTGCAAGCGGGAAACTTCAAACCCAGCAACCAACGCGTCCAGGTAACGATTGGATCGAAGGTATCCGTCGATACGCAGTTGGCCTTAACCGATGTCGTCGGCGCGTCGGTTAGTGTCATCGCGAGTGAGGGCGTTGAAGTCAATACTCAGACTGCGGAAGTGTCCAATATCGTCACGGGCACGCAGATTCGCGAACTGCCTACGCTGACCAGAAATCCCTATGACTTGATTGGTCTGGCCAACAACGTCTCGAATGACGATCCTGGCCCAGCCGTACCAGGCATCGGCGTTTCCGGCCGCGGCGCCGGTTTCAATATCAACGGCCTGCGCGCAGCCAGCACCAACGTGCTGCTCGACGGTGTTGACAATAACAATGTCTACTACGCCGCCCTGGGCCAGAATATTCCCCTGGATGCGGTGGGCGAGTTTCGAGTCATCACCAGTAATTTTTCCGCCGAGTATGGACGAGCATCCGGAGGCATCGTAAATGTGCTGACTCGCAGCGGTTCGAATTCTTTCCACGGGTCAGGCTTTGCGTTTAATCGGGTCTCTCGTTTGGCATCAAACGGCTTCAACAATAATGCCAACCTGGTTCCCAAGGGGGTCTTCACCCGCAATCAGTTTGGCTACACGTTTGGTGGCCCAGCCATAAAGAACAAGCTGTTCTTTTTCAATAGCACTGAATGGACGCGTGTGCGCAGCATCGGAGACAAACTATCGGTCATCCCGACGGCGGCATTGATCAATGCTTCCGCGGCACCCACTCGCAACTACTTCAGCGGCTACACGCTCCAGAGCACGCCGACAGCCACCTTCTATACCGTCGGTCAGTTGGTGAGCACGTTTGGCCTGCCCGCCGGCAATGCTTTCGCGGCGCTCCCCGCGAATCTTCAGGCATTTCAACTCGTGAGATTCACCGAGCCACAGGACCTTGGCGGTGGACTTCCTCAGAACACCTACTCGAACGCCCTGCGAGTTGACTTCAACATCAGCGATAAGACTTTGCTCTATGGCCGGTATGCCCGCGAGAACAAGGTCTTCCCAAATGGCAGTACGGCTTATAGCCCTTATGCCGGGTTTGATACGCCCACTACCAACCTGAACAACAACTTTCTGATCTCCCTGACACACACGTTTTCGCCGCGTCTGGTGTCGGAAAGCAAAGTTGCCTTCAACAGACTGAACGGCAGTCAGCCTTATGGCGATCAGCCGATTGGACCAGGCCTCTTCATGTTTCCCGGGGCCACCGGAACTATTGGTGGAAATCCCATTGCCTTCCCGGGCTACTGGCCGTACAACGCCGCCAACTCTCCGGCCGGCTTTGGCGGCCCGCAGAACCTGGGCCAGGTTTATGAAGACTTGAGCTACACGCTCGGCCGTCACCAACTCAAGTTTGGTGGTCAGTACGTCTACATCCAGGACACTCATACCTTCGGGGCCTATGAGAATGCCGTTGAGAGTCTCGGCGCACAGGGCAACTACGTGCAGGCGCTGGGTAATTTTGTCACCGGTAACATTAATCAGTTTCAGGCAGCGGTGTTTCCACAGGGCAAGTTTCCCGGTCAGAGTGTGAACCTGCCGGTTGCTCCGCCAGACTTTACCCGCAGCAATCGTTACAACGAATGGGCCATGTACGTGAACGACTCGTTCCGCGTACGGCCAAATCTCGTGCTGAATCTTGGAGTGCGTTACGAGTATTACGGTGTCCAGCACAACAAGAACCCCGAGTTGGATTCCAACTTCTACTTTGGCGCGGGTTCTACGCTCCAGGAAAGAATTCGAAACGGGAGCGTCCAGATCGCCAATCAGAGTCCGGTGGGCGGACTGTGGGCGCCTGACAAGAACAACTTTGCACCGCGACTGGGGTTTGCCTGGGACGTCTTTGGCGACGGCCGGACCAGCATGCGCGGCGGCTATGGGTTGGCCTATGAGCGCAACTTCGGCAATGTCACGTTCAACGTGATTCAGAATCCACCCAGCTACGCGGTGTTGTCGCTCTTCAACAATGTCGACGTAACTGGTTTGCAAATTACGCGAAACAACGCGGGCCCGTTGGCCGGGACCACCCCGCCGACAAAGATCCTGCCGACGACGAGTCTTCGCCACGTGCGTGAGGACATCACTAATGCGTACGCCCACTTCTTCAGTTTCGCGTTGCAACGTGAACTGAGCCGGGGCAACGTGTTGTCGGTGGAATACTCCGGATCGCGAGGGGAAAGTCTCTACTCGATCTCACCGCTGAACATCCAGGGTTCGGGATCGTTCTATCTGGGCGATGCCAACGTTAACTCACGTTTGAACAATGTCTATTCCAACATCAACACCCGCGGCAACGAAGGCTATTCGCGTTACAACGCCCTGATCGTTGGTTTGGATAGCAACAACTTCCGTAACAAGGGCATGCAGTTTACCGCCCATTACACCTTCGCCAAGGCGAACGACAATCTCAGTTCTACCTTTAGCGAAGGCGCCTTCAACAGCAATCTCGGACTGACCAATCCCTATGACCCAAGTTTCGACTACGGTCCCGCGGATTACGACGTCAGGCATCGCTTTGTCGGCAGCATGATCTGGAAGATTCCGTTTGCCCAGAATAAGGATGGTGTCGCGAAGGCTCTGCTGGACGGTTGGACGGTCACGGGTATTTTCACCGCCCGCACCGGCACGCCCTTCACAATCTTTGACGGCACCAATGCCAATCTTTCCAGTCCGCGATTGGTGGCCAACGGAGCGCTCCGCGTGCATGTGGCGCCCACGGCGAATGCCAACTTCTTCAACTACCTTGACCTGACGGGCCAACCGGTAGGAGCTTTTGGTTTAGCCGCGTGTGGTGGCTGTTCCGACTTTGGTCCGTATCCGGCCAACATGACGAGCCGCAACCAGTTTCGTGGTCCAGGTTACTGGAATATCGACGCCGGCGTGTCTCGCAATATCAGGCTGACAGAGAGATACAGTCTCCAGTTACGCGCGGAACTCTTCAACGCACTTAACCATGCGAATCTTTATATCGCACCTGGTACGCAAGACGTCTCCACGGGGTTTGTCGGCGCGGACAAAGGCGTGACACCCAACGGAAACGTTGAGCGGCGCAACGTGCAGCTGGCAGCAAAGTTCATTTTCTAACTGGTTCGGCGCTTTAGTTTTGCCGGGCCAGATG
>DATKIS010000604.1:0-2233 GCA_035543975.1 Pyrinomonadaceae bacterium | reverse complement strand
GTCAAGTCGAAAGTGAAGTCTGAAACTAACTACAGACAATCCACCAAAACACACTAGATCACACTAAGCACTTCTCCGATCACTTCCTCAGCGTTATATTCATCAGCGAATTTCAACGATGAGGCCTCCCATCGCGGTCGGGCTACGGCCCCGGCGCTAAATCGATTGCGATTCTTTTGAACTCATAGCCAGAGGGAACGAACTAATGCGTAAGGGAATTATCTCAATAGTCTGTGTCTTGTTCCTCGCGGTCAATCACGCCGCGCAGGTTAAGCCGGCAACCAGCGTCGAGGTTATTCCAGATGTGGTCTATGGCCACAAGGATGGGATGGCCCTGACCTTCGACGTCTTCAAGCCGAAGTCCAACGCCAACGGGGCGGCCGTAATCTTCATGGTCAGCGGCGGCTGGATCTCCAACTACACTCCACCCGCGCAAGCGCAGGCTCGCTACCAGGAGTTGCTGGACGCGGGTTTCACGGTCATCACTCTGCGGCACGGCGGCAGTCCCAAATACCTGATTCCCGAAATAGTGGCTGATGTGCGCCGGGGTGTGCGATTCATTCGTTACAACGCCAGCAGCTGGGGCATTGATAAGAATCGTCTGGGAACCTACGGCGGCAGTGCCGGGGGTCATTTGTCGCTCATGATCGGCATGGCTTCGGACAATGGCGATCCGGCCAGGGAAGATTTTTTGAGAGAGAGCGACCGGGTGGCCGCCGTCGTCGCGTATTTTCCGCCGGTCGATCTGCGCCCACTCGCGCGGGGGCTAAATCCGCCACCAAGCGGTACCATACTCGACCGCTTCCCTGCTTTAAACTTTGAGAAAGACCGGGCGGCGGACTACTCACCCATTGTCCATGTCACTTCGGATGATCCGCCCACCCTTCTGATTCACGGCGACAAGGACCAACTGGTGAGTATCAGCAACAGCCAGATTATCTTTGAGGCCTTGAAGAAGAATAATGTTAAGTCAGACTTCATTACACTCGCCGGCGCTGACCACGGCTTTCGCGGTGAGGATGCGAAGCGCGCCATGGCTGCCACGGTGAATTGGTTCCAACAGACCTTGGTTAACAACGTTAACAAGCCTTCTGCAACCGGCCACTAAGCGGACGGGCAACGGCGCTGCCTTGAAAGTCTGAACTCGCCTAGCGGGCTCAGACATCAATTAGCTAACTCTTGCTCAACCCTTACGGGCGCCTTCACAAACCACGCGCACACGGCAAGCAGCAACACAACGAGAGTTAACGCATAAAACATCGTCGCATAAGAGCCGGTTCGCGCAACACACTCCGCCAGCAGTAGCGGTCCTATGGCCGAGGCGACAACCGTGAGCGCTTGCGCCGCACCCTGAATCTTACCCAGGTGAGCACGGCCATAGGCACGACTCCAGAACGCGAAGAAAATCACGATGACAAAACCACCGGCCAGTCCCATAACTAGGGCGTAAGCCGCCACCTGCGTTTGAGTCCTGACGTGGGGCAGCGCCAGCAGCGAGCCGGCCAGCAAGATCATGGCGACCGCTAACAATCGGTTCATCCGTCCACGCGAAATCAACCAGCCACCAAGAAAGTTTCCCACCAGCGCCGTGAGCGCGACGATGACCAGGCTGCGGTGATAAGTGGATGCGTCGAAACCTCTCTCAGCCAAAATCGACTCATTGAATAGCGCGATGCCCGACGCGATCAAGCCGTAGACGGCGCTGGCTATTCCAAACACCCAAAACCCTGGTGTCAGCAACGCCTGTCCGAGAGTGAAACTGAAAGCAGCCTCATCGTTGACGTGGTCTGGTGAGAGGTCGACGTCCGGCTGAACCGAACACGATTCGGGCGAGTTTCGCACCAGCACCAAGGAGAGAGGCGCCAGCCCAAACATCAACGCCATTCCGACTGTCCACCACGTCTTACGCCAACCACTCTCAATAACCATTGCGCCGATTAGTGGAAAGGCCAGCATGAAACCGATGCTGAGGACCACCGTGTAAACGGCCATCGCCAGGTGCAGCCGGCGCACAAACCACTTGCCAACCATGGTGATACTGACCACCGAGAGAGCGCTCTGTCCCAGTCCGCGCGTGAGCGTGATCAGAAGTGCCAACAAAAAAACAGTTCGCGCCCCACTCATTGCCAGCACTACGGCTGCGAGTGAGAGCATCACGATGGTCAGCACGATCCGGCTGCCAAACCGATCGATCAATCTTCCCACGCCGAGGGCAAAGACAGCGCCAATTAGA
>DATKIS010000603.1:0-2295 GCA_035543975.1 Pyrinomonadaceae bacterium | reverse complement strand
CGCGTGAACGCGGACAGGGCGGAGGACATGCTCAGGTGGCATTGAGCGAAGCGGTCGAAGTGTTTACTGAGCCGCTGCGTCATGAAGTAACCACGAGCGGAGGGATACTCGGCGGCGGCTTGCCGCAATACAACCTCTATCCGGCGCAGCAAGGATGGGTAGCTCTGGCCGCCCTGGAGCCGGACTTCTGGCAACGTTTCAGGGAGAAGTTGGGACTGAGCCACACCCCGGTGGAGATTGCATCACTACAGACCATCTTTATGACAAAGACCGCCGGGGAATGGGAGAAGTGGGCAACCGAGTGTGATATGCCACTGGCCGCTGTGTTGGATATCAGAACGTCTTATTAAATAGGTTGGCGGCTACTTCCTAATGCCCGTATGTGATTACGACCAGCGATGACCATCGCGAAGACGTGTCCCCACTTGAAGCGCGGGGCACCGTAGAAGGCAGACAGATTGAGCGATTTTGAACCTTAGGTCAAAACCAGTAAGCACATTATCCCGACTGGATCTCCAGAGTTGTTCATGTTCCGTTTGATAAAACCTGATAAGAATTAAGTTGGCCGATAAGGACATTTGATATCGCTCGGCTCCAGAATGCGTCACCTGGAGGCGTTGTTATCCAGAGAAAAAGCTTGTGCGGCAGTTGCTTTGTGACCTTCCACCGAGCCCCCGCTGAACCTGCGCAAACCGCTCTGTATAACTCCTCTGAAAATTGAACGAAGTCGTGAGGAGGAAATCTAAATGAACAAATCTCTGCCTAGGTTGTTAGCGCTGGTAACCTTGGTGTCGATCGGAATTTCTCAAGGCAAGAAGCTACCTCTGGACTTGGATTCATTGGTCGAGGCCGAACGTGCATTTGCCCGGACGAGCGTGGAGAAGGGCGTTCGGGCATCATTCACTGAGTTCTTTGCCGACGACGGACTCAATTTCAGACCTGCGCCTGTTAACGTCAAAGAAGATTACCGTAATCGGCCGGCACCGCCAGGGCCGCAACCATTTACACTCGATTGGAAACCCATATTTGCGGATATTTCCCAAGCCGGCGACCTGGGCTATACGACCGGCCCGATTGTGATAACTGATCAAAGGCCTGACCGGAAGCCAACCTCATACTCCTACTACTTCTCGGTTTGGCAAAAGCAGAGCGCTGGTGACTGGAAAGTGAAACTTGATTTCGGCACTAGTACGCCCGATTCAGTTGACGTCACCAGGGATGTTTCGTTCAAGGCCGGACTGTCCAGTGGATGGAAGCTCGGCAAGACCATTCCAAATCTGGAGAACGAGCGAGCCGGATTGCTCAAATTGGAACAAGAACTATCAAAGGACTCGATGAGTAAAGGAATTGCAGAAGCGTATCGTCAGTACCTGATGGATTACGCTCGACTGCACAGAGATAATCTGGTCCCACTGGTCGACAAAGATGCAATCCTTTCCTTTCTAACAGGGAAGGGTAGTAGTTCGTTTTTGTTTGAACCGATTGACGCTGGTATCGCAAGCTCAGCGGACCTGGGCTACACCTATGGTAAGTATGAGCGAGTGGAGCAGGCCACTCCAAAACCGATTCTCGAAAAGGGATACTTCCTGCGCGTTTGGAAGCGGGATTCAGTTGGTAAGTGGCGGATCGTAGCGGACATCGCCAGCGCGGTGCCGAATAGCTAACCACTGATCGAGTCAGTGTTCGACGCACTTTAATTTGTCGATGTCGTCGGTATGCGTAAGACCTAACTTAACGGGCAAGGTTGCGGACGGATCGACAAACTAAAAGTGTGTCGGACACGTTAAGACGGGAGCAGGACCGGGCTGACCCGACCGATGAGTTCCGAGAACCGAGAGTCAACCCGGAGTGGATCGAATATTGGACTAACCTTGAGCCAAACGATTTCGATGTCCTTGTTCTCGAAAGCCTTTTCCAGCCAGCTAAAGGCAAGGTCTATTTTGCCTAGTCCTGTGTAAATAGCTGCGAAGTTTCCTGCGGACACGTAAACCTGGTTCGCCAATTCGTGCAGTTCTCCTAAGATTTTGTTCGCCGCGCCGGTTTTTCGAGCAATGGCAAGAGCGTGCGCTAATGCTGACAATGTCACCGGGTCGTTCCCGGAAAGCGCCAGAGCGCTGCGCAACATCTCAATTGCCTTGGCATGCTGTCCTTTTTGTTCCCAAACTTTGCCGAGGATTACGCGCGCCCGAATGAAGCTTGGATTCAATTCAAGCAAATTTTCCAGCTGGTTTTCACTCCGGTCATATTGTTGGGAATAGTAAAATGAGGCGGCCAAATCTGCATTAATTGCGAGTG
>DATKIS010000602.1:0-5597 GCA_035543975.1 Pyrinomonadaceae bacterium | reverse complement strand
CGAGTCCCTGCTCAACCGTCCGCTCGAATTTTTTTGCCACGCGCACCCGCTCACGATGGAGTCGCCTGGCAAGCTCCAGATATTCAGCCAGCGCTGCGGCCAACTCGAGGCTGATTTCGGCCTCACGCTCGTCCGCGTGCTCGATTTGGCGCAGGCGGTCCTGGGATCGGGCCAGGTGTTCGAGTGCACTTTCAATCGACCCGCCATATTTCCGCTTTATGCCCGAGATTTCTGCCAGTCGATTCTCCAGCTGCTCCAGGCGCGCTGGGGAAAACTCCAGCTTTTCAGAGAAGTCGCGGAGCGAGAAGGCCAGGTCTTCCAGCACCGCGCGGGCCGACTCGAGTCCTTCCAGATAGTCTCGAAACCCGGATTCATAACCGCTCAATTCTTCAATTTGTTTGGCCGCAAGTCGCACGCGGGTCAGCGCGGCGTCGGCGTCTTCATAGATCAGGCCGTAACTTTGGGCGCACAACAGAGTAAGCTTTTCGACATTGTGCAGCCGGAGCCGCTCTTCCTCCAGCGAGGCATCTTCCGCTATCGCCAGTTGGGCGCGTTCGAGTTCCTCAATCTGAAACTTCAGGATATCAACCAGCTGAAACTTCTCGGCCTCGTCGCGGCGCAAGTCTTCCAGCTCACGCTTGAAGCCGCTCCACTGCCGGTAAGAGTCAGCGACTTCGCGACGCAGCGCCCCCAAACCGGCAAAGGCGTCGAGCATTTCAAGATGAGTGTCGGTGTTGAAGAGCGTCTGCTGATCGCCCTGGCCGTGAATATCAACGAGGAAAGGCCGCAGCTCGCGCAGGAGAGATTGGGTGGCGAGTTGATTGTTTATGAATATCTTGTTGCGGCCGCCGGCCGAGAGTTCCCGCCGGACAATGATTTCGTGCGGTTCGCCCGGTTCATCTGCGTGAGGTTGGGAGCTTAGAGCTTCGCCAATCTCGATCCCGGCTGACGACAGCAGGGTATGCAGTTCTGCGTTTCTCGCGACTGAGAACAGCCCTTCAATGAATGCTCGGTCGGAGCCTGACTTGAGCAGATCGGAGGTGAAGCGTCCGCCAATCAACACGCCGAGAGCGTCCACGATGATCGACTTGCCTGAACCAGTCTCACCAGTGAGCAGGTTTAGTCCCCGCTCAAAATCAACGCGTAGTTCATCAATGAGAGCAATGTTTGAGATGCTGAGGAGTGTAAGCATTGATCGCGGTGTAACTTCGGAAACGATTGGAGTATAACCTGAGCGGCGCGGACAAAGGGAAAACGATCCCTGAAATAAAACCAAATCTCACGAAGGAGACTCAATGAGACAAGTCGTCACAACCCGAAACGGCGGGGTTGAAGTATTGGAGGTGCAAACCGCGCCGGATCCCAAGGCAGGCCCGGGCGAAGTGGTCGTCAATGTACGCGCCGCCGGTCTTAATTTCGCAGACATCCTCGCGCGACAGGGTCTCTATCCCGATGGACCAAAGAAACCATGCGTGATGGGTTACGAAGTTTCCGGCGTGGTAGAGGCAGCCGGCGAGGGTGTTGACCGGGCGCTGGTGGGTAAACCCGTCGTGGCGATGACCCGGTTTCGCGGACAGGCGGAAAGGATCGCGGTGGGGACGAACCAAATATTTGAAAAACCCGAGGCTTTGAGTTTCGAGGAAGCGGCCGCCATCCCTGTCAACTACCTCACGGCGTATGCCCTGCTCGTGGTGATGGGTGGGTTGCGCCAGGGCGAGGCGGTGCTGATTCATAACGCGGGCGGAGGCGTTGGGCTCGCGGCACTGGATATCGCCAAACATTTGGGCGCGACCACCTACGGAACCGCTAGTCCGGGAAAGCATGAGTTTCTAAAAGCGCGAGGCCTCGATTACGCAATCGACTATCGCAATCAGGATTGGCTGCCGGTGTTGAAACAGCTAACGGACGGCCGCGGTGTGGAACTGGTTATTGATCCAATTGGTGGAGCTCATTGGAAGAAGAGTTACGCGGCCCTTCGGACTACTGGCCGCTTGGGGATGTTTGGAGTCTCCACCGCATCTGCAAACGGTTTGAAAGGAAAACTCAAACTGGTTAAAGCGGCGTTGCAGATGCCCAGGTTTCATCCTTTGGGATTACTCAATAAGAATCGCGGCGTCTTCGGCTTAAACCTCGGCCATATGTGGCACGAGCCGGAGAAGGTTTCGGAGTGGGTACAGGCGATTATGGCGGGCGTGACCGATGGCTGGATTCGTCCTTACGTCGATAAGGCATTCTCGTTTGAGCAGGCGCGTGACGCGCATAGCTACATGGAATCGAGGAAGAATAAGGGGAAGGTGGTGCTGGTTCCGTGAAGAGAAAGTTGTTCTGGACGGCGAGCTTCCAGGTCCGAAGGATCGGCATTCAATAGCCACGCCCGTGAGGACGTGGATCAGAAACTCTCAGATACGAGCGCCGAAGGTGCGAAATAAGTTACTTCCCAACCTTTGCTAGTGCCGGCCCTGCGGGCCTCGGAGATTATGGACCTTGATGCCCACGCCCTCACGGACGTGGCTACTAACTATCGGTCCTTCGGACCGGGAACCGCGACTTCGCCTTGACAGTTATTAATTGAACTAAATTACTGTATTCGGTTCGCGCGGCAACCGGCTGGCAAGGAAGAAGGAGATTATTGCTGAGTATATGAGTCCGGAGACTAGCGACCCAAAAAACAATCCCGCGTAAGCACCAGCCGCCACCTGCCACATTGGCCCGCTCTGAGGACCGGCCTCGCTCAACAGGAGTTTGGGTCCCGCTACCAAAAACTCAATTATGAAGAACAGACAGGATGAAGCCGCATAAACGAGTGAGATCTTCATGCCGGTCTTCAAACCCTCCTTGAAGCTCATCCTGCCATCCAACTCATATTTCCTGGCCCGGATCCCCAGCAGGATCGCCACTATTGCCGCGAGATTGAAAAGAATTGGCGCAATCAGGTTGGCTCTGGAGTCGGCGCCCACTCCCATCAGGAAACGAACGATGACGACCCAGGCTACGACTACAGCGGTGATCAGCAACCCATACTTGAGTGCGATTTTCATATCGGCCGTCCTTACTCCAGCAAATTATCCCAGGAACTTGCACGAAAGGCGCCAACGGCAAATTCGTGTTAGTTCGGGTGATTTAGTGGAACGTTCTTTTTCTTTACCAACCGCGGATTCAACGTTGAGGAGTCGACCTAACCTACTTCACGTCAGCGATGAGGACCACGTCGTTTGAAATAGTTCCTCGCGAGAGGACCATTTGCTTGCCATCATTGGACAGGTCAAACGCAAAGACAAGGTCCGATTTGAAGTTGGTAATCTGCCTGGGTTGACTCCCGTCAACCGGCTGGCTCCAGATGTTTGAAACGCCGCTGCGCGCATCAACATACAACACCGAGCGTCCGTCGGGTGTCCAATCCAGATTACGATCAGTTGGCGGAATGTCGATCGTCTTAACTGTTTGGCCAGTGGCGAAGTCAATCAGGCCCAACTGGAATGGACTCAAGTCCTGTTCGCGATACCGGCAGGCGATTAACTTTCCGTCTGGTGAGATAGCCGCCTGGCTCATTAGCTTGTCCGCAATCTTCACAGGCGTTCCACCATCGATCGAAATTTTCCACAAGCCCAGCTCATTGATTCCCTGGTAAACAATCCACTGGCTATCCGGTGAAATGTCGGGATTAACTTCCGCGATACCGCTGGTCAATTGCTTCGCGTTGGTACCGTCACTGTCCATGCGCCAGATGTGTGGGGAGCCCGTTCTAGTTGAGACGAAGACGATAAAACGGCCGTTCGGAGACACGGCCGGAAACGCATTAAGGGCTGCATTGGAGGTCAACTGGCGGGGATTAGTGCCATCCGTGTTCACCACAAATAAATCGGCCGTGCCGGGGCCAAAAACGGTGTAGATGATCTTCCCATCCGGCATTATCGCCAGACCGTTTCCGCCTTCATTCGTTCCTGACGTGACTTTGACCGCCGACTCCGCGAGGTTGTTGGGGGCAAACCACACGCTCGAACTCGCCTGGCTTTGCACAGTAGCCAGGGTGTTTCCATCGGCGCTAATGCGGACGCCGTTATAGTTGTTCAAATCATTCGTAATCCTCCCCACTTCGCCACCGGGCTGACTGACATGCCAAATTTGGTTGGCGCCTCCGGCCTGTTCCTGGCCGGTCAGAATTAGCCCCGCACTGTTGGGTGTCCACACCAGCTGCTGCAGAAAGGCCCAGCGATGGGGCGTCGCTTCAGTCTCGGCGCCGGTGCTTACGTCTACGATCACCGCTTTGTAACGATCGGCCCTGCCTTCCGGCCCCGCCACAGCACAGGCCACCAGGTCGCCCGAAGGCGACCAGCCGGGGCCGATAGGAGTTCCCGAATGAAAACGTTCGGGCCGCTGACGTGAGGCGACCTTTCGTTCACCAGTGCCTTCGCTGGAAGCGACGAAAAGAGCTGTTTCGCCCGACTGCGGAAAATTTCGGATCCAGGCAAACCGTTTTCCGTCGGGAGAAAAGCTTATCGAAGTGTCCACATCTTCAATAATTTTTCTGGGCGAACCCCCGAGCACCGGAATCTGATAGACAACACCCAGCGGGCTGTTTTTTTCGTAGACCACGTAATAGACATAATTGCCGTCCCGTGAAAAAGTTAATCCTACGTATCTCGCCTCACTTGGCTCCACAATCCGCACGTTACTGGAAGTGGCGACCTGACGGACCCAGAGGCTTGACTGCGTACCATCGTTGACCACATGAACCACATACTTTCCGTCAGGCGAGATCGTGGCTATGGTCGCTTTCCCGGTATTGGTCAATTGAGTCAGGCGAATCTTCCCGAAGGTTGGCACAGCGTTGCGGGCCCGTATTATTGACCACCACACGGCGCCAGCCGCGGCAGCCAACAGCAGCACGATCGCTATGCCGAGAGCGACTTTGTGCCGGCCAATACCCTTGGCGATATATTCAGCGCTCGAGACTGTCGGCGCGGTGCCGATTTGAGTGGTGCGCACTTCGGGAAAGGCGCTGAACGTTGACCCGGTGCGCGCGTTGCTTAATGTGATGTGTGGGTTGCCGGATGAGTCCGGCGCGATTGACCGCTCAATCTCAGCCCCCACGTCCAGACGCTGTTTTAGACGTCGTAGATCGGTGAGCATTTCGCGAGCTGTTTGATAACGGTCTTCCCGGTCCTTGGTCAGGGCCTTGGCCACAATCCACTCCAGCGCTTCCGGCACGTCGCTTAAATACCGGGCCAGCGGGGCTGGGTCTTTTTCCAGTATGGCGACGATGACGTGACTCGGCGTGGGACCCTCGAAAGGCACCCGGCCAGTGATCATTTCGAAAAGCACGACACCCAAACTCCAGATGTCGGTCCGAGAATCAACTGTGTGGGCGCTGGCCTGCTCCGGCGACATGTAATTAACAGTCCCCATGACCGAGCCGGGACTGGTATTGACCATCGCTCGCGTGGGCGCTTCGGTGTCGGTAGTTTCCGCGCGTTCGGTGAGTTTAGCCAGACCAAAGTCGAGAACCTTCACATAGCCATCACGACGCAGCATGATGTTGTCAGGTTTAATGTCGCGATGTGCAATCCCCGCGGATTGTGAAGCCGCCAGGGCCGAAG
>DATKIS010000601.1:0-6045 GCA_035543975.1 Pyrinomonadaceae bacterium | reverse complement strand
CAGCCCGGTTTCCGATCAAAAACCCCAGCCTTAGTCGGCTTGGCTAGCGAAGGTTTTGCCGGAATAGAGTATTCAGGGCGTTATTGACGATAGCCATAACTTCGGCCCTCGTTAATCCGGAGAGAATCAGGTCTGTCAACGCCGGCATCAATTTGGCTTGGAGTCGTTCCTCATTGGCCTGCGGAAGTCCCTGGGCGATAACCACGGCTCCAGACCCGTGCCGAATCTTTATCAAACCCACCTTCTTAAGCTCCCGGTACGCCACTGCAATCGTATTGAGGTTTACGCCCAAGTCCGCGGCGACCTGACGGACCGGCGGAAGCGAAGACCCCTGAGGCAGTTCGCCCGTCGCGATTAGGGCTTTGATTTCATCCACCACCTGCTGATAAATCGGCCGGCGATCAGTCTCGTCAATCGTAATAAACATATTGTCTGTTGCACGTATACAATAGACAATCGCCTGTTGTCCAGCGTTTTTTGAAGGAATTTGGAGAGAGTATGCCCTGGCCAAAGGGTTCAGGCTGGAGATCTCTGACGACCCTCGACATTGATTGAGGATCAATTCAATAGCAAAAGGCTAGGTCCTTGAGGTAAGTCTATTGGCCAGGGCCAGAGCAAGGTTTGTGACTCCGGCGATACCACCGGGGGCGAGGGTGTCGCCTACCAGAAAGAGGTTTGGAAAGCAGCTCTGGTAACGAGGCTTGTTTGCCCAAAACACCTCCGGCGTAGGAATCGCGCCCCCGACCATCCCAAGTTTCCGCCGGGTCTGCTCGTAGAAAGTCCGCGGGGTTACGGTATCGATTACTTCAATTTGGTTCCCCAATGCGGGCATTACTGTGTGCAGGCGGCCCCAACATGACTCCAGCATCTGCTGGTCCCTTTCCTCAAGTTCGCCCTCATCCGTGTGGTAAGTAAACCAGTCGTCAACGTCAGTGAATGAATGCACAGTCGCTGCCCGCTTTCCTTCGGGTGCTCTCGGGTCCCACGAAGGCGCAGGCGTGAAGAACAATTGATTGTTTTCCGGGTTGTACTCTTCTCCGTCTTGCCAGTCGGTGAAAGCGAGCACACCGCCCGATGAAATTGAGCCCACGGGTGCTTCGTCCATACCCGCATAAATGAGATATGCTCCCCAACTTCGCAGCGCCTTCAGTTCCTTTCGGAGTTCGCCTGGGGTCCGGTTCAGTCCGATCAGCTTGCCGTAGGTGTCCCAAAGAGTCAGGTTGCTGATAATTGCCCTGGAAGCCGTCACCGTCTCGCCACTCAGGAGATCCACGCCCGACGGATTCCCGGCGGAGTCGTAGCACAGGCGCAGTACCGGTGCGTTCAAACGGATTCTGCCCCCGCTCTGTTTTATGGACTCCGCCAGTCGGTCTGCCAGCGCTGACGCGCCACCCTGTATTCCAAACAAGCCGCCCTGCGGAGCTATGAGCGCCAGGGCCGCGTAAAGATATGACACGTCGCCGGCTCCAGCCTGGGCCAGCGCAAACAGTTGTACATCCAGAAAACGACGGAAGCGCTGGGAGAGTCCATCGAGATGCTGAAGAGCTGTGTGCTTGCTCGAAGCCAGAATCTGGGCCCCCACCCGGCCTTCGGGAAGCAGAGCGTAGGCCTGTCTCGAACGCGAGGTCATAAGGAAGTCGGGGTGTTTTTGGATGACCCTCAGTAGGGCAGCACTGACGGGACGAAGCTTGCGATAAAACGAAACTGCTTTTTCGGCGCACTCCGGAAAAACGTCACGCAGGTTGTTTTCGAACGCCTCGCTGTCTGCGGTCAAGGAGATCTCTGATTTGTCTGGTAGGCGGACCGTATAGCCCGGTTCCATTAGTCGGACCTGCGGGGGCCCAACCGGCAGTTCGGCGAACACTCGATCATGAATCTCATTCGGCTGCCATGAAGCGTAGAGGCCGTAGCCGGGTTCGAAGCTGTAGCCAAATTTGTCGAAGCTGGTGACGCAACCGCCAACTCTCGATTCTCGCTCCAACAAGCAGACGTCGACTCCTCGGGCAGCGAGCAGGGCAGCCACCGTCAGTCCGCCTATGCCGCCACCCACTACAACGACTTCGGAATTCATCGGGTCAGATTACTAAGCTAATCAACGCTCGGAGGGATGACGCGGCAAGCGCTGCTCGCTCGGCGCTGGGGATAAGTGGTTTTAGATGAGGCTCGATTATCAGAATGATCGCCTGAATGCCGTTAAATACCAGATGGATCACAATGCATGGGAGCAGCCGGCCAGAGTAAGCTCGAACGATTGTCAGCGCGATACTCAGCAGCGCCACAGCTGCGATCACGCCGGTGTTAGGCCAGTATTGGGGAACGTGGATTATGGTGAACAATGCCAGGACAACGACCACCGCGCCCGGGACACCCGCCAAACGCTGAAGCGGCGCATAGAGTACGCCCCGATAGACAAACTCCTCCACAAAAGGCGCAGTGCAAACTGCCAGAAACGAAATGATATAGCGGGCGGCAAGCGAGCTATTGATGATTTGTTCGAGTTGAGTCGGTTTCTCGGCACCGAAAAGCCACGCGATAAACCCGCCCCCGGCAAACAAGACGACCCCAAGCATGACCGCGAGCCACCACGGGAAGTGCCGTGGCCAACCCCACCCGATTGCGGCCCAGAACGGCTTCTTACCAAACCTGGTGACGACGGCCCAAACCAAAAGAAGGGTGACGAGATGGCTCGGAATAAGGGAGACCACCTGAAGGATCACGGCCGTCTTGTCCGTAAGCGCAAACTCCGCCAGGGCCTGGGCATAGTCAGGCATGCCACTGTTGAAGCCTCTGGACCAGGCGTAGGGCAGAAGGAATACTACCGGCATCAGGACAATTAGGAGAATGCTGGCTAACCAAACGAGCAGCGCTCCGCCGAGTCCCCAGGGAGGGTCGTTAGGATCGGGTAACTGATTTCGATCCCGTATGCCCAGCAAGGCGGAAGGATCCGATTCTTCCAGGAGAGCGGTCGTTTCGTCGGGATTTGGCACGGTACAGGCAGTGTATGAAGTTGTTCCGAAGGGGTCAATCACAAAGCAGTCTTGGCCGCTGATTCACGCGGATAAGCCGCGGATCTGAAGACTCGGAAGTCTTCGGCTGAACTGCTGACTCTGTTTCCTGACCGCGTACATCCGCGGCAACCTCTGTGTTTGTGAGCCATGCTCAGCCTCAGTGAGAATCAAACTGCGGGATAATCGGCCTCCAACATGGACGGACCTATGCGGGGTGCCGCCAACATGACGCCGATGATCGTCTTGGCATCTTCAATTTCGCCGCTGGTAATCATACTTAATGCCTGGGAGAAAGGAACCCTGACTACCTCGAGAATTTCGTCGTCTTCGAGCTGTTGCTGAGTCTCGGTCAGCTCTGTCGCCAGGTAGATCCACATTTTCTCCTCACAAAAACCGGGAGAGATAAAGAACTCCGATAGTTTCTCCAGCCGGCCGGAAACAACGCCCAGCTCCTCCTCAAGCTCCCGCGCCGCACCTTCCTCGGGGGCTTCGCCACGCCTTAATGTACCGGCTGGAACTTCCAGCAGGTAACGCACGGCTGGATGACGATACTGCCGGACCAGCGCGATCGTGCCGTCTGGGAAGATGGGGACAATGACCGCGCTGCCGGGGTGATGCACCACTTCGCGTTGATAAGTTTTGTCGCCCTCCCGAATCGTGTCCAGAGTGACGTCGAAAATGCGCCCGCGAAAGATTTCTTTGCTGTCCAGAAGTTCGGGATTGGTTGCTGTTGCCATCAAGGTTACCTCAAACGACGGTCGGTTCTTTTAGATCTCAAAAATTTCAGATCTCGATCTCAGATCTCAAATCTCAGATTTCAGATCTCCCGACTTTTGCATTATCGCCCTAACCTCACCCAACAAGTAGAGCGAACCCGTCACGCAGATGAGACCGTTTGCGGGAGTCAGGCTTCTGGCCAGCCGAAGTGCCTCCCTCACGGAGCGAGCGGCGGTAACGTTTTCCGGCCCTACGATCGGGCCTGCCAGATCCTGCAATCGATCGACGTTCGCAGCTCTAACACTATCAGGTTGAGTTACGATCAGACGATCGGCGACGGGGAACAGGATGGCGGCCATCTCTTCCAATCTCTTATCGTTCATGGCGCCGAAGACGACTGTTATTGGCTGCTTCACAAACTCATCCAGATAGTCCCGCAGCGCCTGTGCTCCAGCAGGATTGTGCGCACCGTCGAAGAGCCACGAAGGCTGGCCATCGACAAGTTCAAGTCGCCCGGCGTGCCTTGCCGCTTCTGTTCCTTCAATAATCGCATCCTGCGAGACTGCAAAACCGAGCCTTCGCAGCGACTCTGCCAGTCGGATGGCCACCGAAGTGTTAACGATCTGGTGTCGCCCGCGCAAACCAATCCTGACCTTTTCATACAGTGCTTCGTCTGTCTCGAAGGTAACCACCAGACGTCCGTCATTGGTGACTCCTTCGATGCTGCTGCGCGACTGATCCTGGTCGAGGCTTGGTTCCACGCCAGCTTCCGCACAGTGTCGCAAGATTACTTCGAGCGCCGGCGCCGGCTGGGCGGCAATTATCGCCGTCACGCCCGGGCGAATGATGGCGGCCTTCTCGGCGGCAATCTCGGAGAGCGTCTCTCCCAGATATTCCTGATGATCGAGCGCTAAAGGCGTGATGGCAATGATTGCAGCTCCGGCGACGGTAGTTGCATCAAGCCGCCCACCTAACCCGGTTTCCAGAATAGCCAACTTCACCTTTGCCTGGCTGAAAGCCATAAGAGCAATCGCAGTGACCTGTTCAAAGAAGGTCGGCAAAGCAGCTAACGTCCCCGCAGCAACCAGACTATCGGCTGCGGACCTAACTTCGCTGGCAAACCTGGCAAAATCCTCTTCTGAAATCTCGCGGCCCTCAACCCTGATGCGCTCGGTAATTGAAACGAGATGAGGGGACGTGAAGACGCCGGTGGAAATGCCGGCCGCTCGACAAATGGAGTCCAGCAGCACTGCGGTTGAACCCTTGCCGTTGGTACCGGCAATCTGAACTGACGGGAAAGCGCGCTCGGGATGGTCGAGTTTCTCGAGCAACAGTTCAGTGTTTCTCAGGCCCAACTTGATAGCGAGAGTTTCATGGCCGAGGCTGAGTAGATACTGAAGTGATTCCTCGAAATTCATGCAGGAATAGCATTAACATCGCGCGACCCAAACGCAAAACCCTCCCAGCGACGATTCACGAAATCACACCAAAAGGCGCGAATGACCTTTGGAGAATCGTGTCTTTTCGTGGCTGGTCTTTACTTGCCGGAGCTGGCCCGGGTGCGGAGGCGTTCAATTTCCGAGGAGCTGGAAATTTCTGGGTTCAACATGAAGTTGAGCAGCTTGATTATGTAGGCGCGGCTTTCGCGTCGATCGACGATAGCATCAACCATGCCATGTTGGAGAAGAAATTCGGACCTTTGGAAATCTTTTGGCAGTTTCTGACGAATGGTCTGTTCGATTACCCGGGGTCCGGCGAAGCCAATCAAAGCCTTTGGCTCAGCGATGATGATATCGCCGAGCGTGGCAAAACTCGCGGTGACCCCGCCGGTGGTGGGATCGGTTAACACCGAAACGAAGGGCAGCTGAGCTTCATCAAGGGCGGCGAGGGCCGCGGAGATCTTGGCCATCTGCATCAGCGACAGCGCGCCCTCCTGCATTCTGGCTCCACCCGAAGCGGCGAAAACAACGACCGCGCCGTGCTCGCTCAAGGCCCGCTCTACCAGCCGGGTAACTTTCTCACCAACCGCCGACCCCATCGAACCGCCGATGAAGTTCATATCCATGGCGCCTGCAAACACCAGATGGTCGCCGACTTTGCCGCGCGCATTGATGATCGCCTCAGGCAAGCCGGAGTTTGCTTTCGCTTGTTTCAGCCGGGCCGGATAAGGCTTGGTATCGGTAAACTCAAGCGGGTCGATCGAAATCACCTCGGCATCCAGCTCCTCATACTTCCCGTCGTCGAAGAGTCCCGCCAGGCGCTCGCGTGCGCCGATGCGAAAATGGTAACCACAATGGGAGCAAACCTGCTGCCCCTCCTC
>DATKIS010000600.1:0-9079 GCA_035543975.1 Pyrinomonadaceae bacterium | reverse complement strand
CAACTGCTCACGCCGACAAGCAATTCCAGGCAGCATTACATTCCTGGCTAAAGTTTCACAAAGCCATGCTGATAGGAGAATTAATACCCGAGAGTCTCAGGTATCTCCGACTTAATCCCGGTTCTCCCTACGCGACGGCGTTCGATCATATCCTTGTCGATGAACACCAAGATCTGAATCGCGCAGAGCAGGAATTAATAGAGTTCCTCGCATCGGGATCACTCGTTGTTATCGGAGACAAAGATCAGTCGGTGTACTCTTTCAAACACGCGCACCCAGAAGGCATCGTTGAATTTCCGCATACACATGCAAGGACGGAACAAGCGCAACTCGACAATTGCAGGCGGTGCCCGACTACGATAGTCGAGATGGCGAACTCGTTAATTGCCAACAACGCGACAAGAAGCAAGAGGATCCTTCTCCCATTTCCTGGCAATCCCGCTGGTGAAGTCTTTTCCGTCCAGTGGCTAAATATTGATCAGGAAGCCGAGGGGATCGCCGCCTTCATAAAGTCCAGAGTAGATGGGAAACTGGTTTCCGCCGGAAGCGTCCTGGTTTTAGCCCCGCGGCGGGAGTTTGGCTATTTGGTTCGCGATCATCTAAGAACCTTGGGCGTTCCAGCGCATAGCTTTTTTAGTGAAGAGATCCTTGAGGGAGACCCAAAAGACCTGAGCGATTGCCAAGCACAGGCCGCGCTCTCCTTGTTGATGCTAGTGGCAAATCGCGAAGACCGAGTGGCCCTTCGCACTTGGTGCGGATTCGGGAGCAACAATCTAAACGCAAACGCTTGGGCCAAACTTAGAGAGCACAGTGAGAAGCACGGTTTGACTCCGTGGGATGTGCTTGAGAGTTTATCGAGTGGGACTCTCAAGATCCCTTACACTAAACCCCTCGTCGAGAGGTTTAATCTTTTGAGAAGTGATTTAGCTGGCCTTGAAACTCTAAAAGGGCAGGACTTAATTTCCGCTGTTTTCCCCGCCGATGAGGAATGGTCAGAGCCATTCTTGGAGCTTAAGAGTGTTGGTGGTGATGATGAGGTTGGCGCGAAAGAGTTGGTTGGAATGATTCAGCGCAATGTGACTCAGCCGGAGCTGCCAACGGATGTCGATTACGTGAGAGTGATGAGCCTACACAAATCCAAAGGACTAACTGCCGATATGGTAGTGGTAGTGGGTTGTCTCGAAGGGCTTATGCCATTCATTGATCTGGAACATTCGCCATCAGAGCAGACGCGATCGTTGGAAGAACAACGACGGCTTTTTTATGTCGCGATAACTCGCGTCCGCAAGACCCTTGTCCTTTCTAGTGTAACGATGTTGCCTACGAAGAGTGCTCATCGGATGCGGGCGAGATTGGGGCGCACGCGAGGACAAGATTCCAGCACTATGACATCGCGGTTTGTGGGTCAATTAGGACCCAAATGCCCGGCGGTGGTTATGGGAAGCGAGTTTTTACGAGCGACGGCCGGAAAATAGAAGAGTATGAGCAAGAAACAAAAACTGGAGTTGACGTGGATTGGGAAAGAGAACCGGCCGCGGCTGGAGCCGCGGATTCTGCTTGAAGACCCGGCGCTTTCTTATCATGCGTCGCAGCGTGTTTCTGAGAATGACATCTTCGATAATCGGTTGATCTTCGGCGACAACTTGCTCGCGTTGAAAGCGCTTGAGCAGGAGTTTACAGGGAAGATCAAATGCATCTACATCGATCCGCCTTACAATACAGGAAGCGCTTGGGACCACTATGAAGATGGGTTAGAGCATTCGCTTTGGCTATCGATGATGAGGGAGAGGTTAACGCTTCTCAGACGATTACTTCGTGAGGACGGAGCAATCTGGATTTCGATTGACGATAATGAATGCCACTACCTCAAGGTTTTGATGGATGAAATTTTCGGCAGACAGAATTTCGTGTCCAACGTCATATGGCAAAAGATGTTTTCGCCTAAAAGCACTGCACGGCACTTATCGGACATGCACGATCACATTCTTCTCTTTGCCAAGGACAAGGAGAGGTGGGCGCGCAATCTCCTTCCGCGTCGAGCCGAACACAATAAGAATTACAAGAATCCCGACAACGACCCCCGTGGCGTCTGGACTTCAGGAGATCTCTCTGCGAGGAATTACTATTCTGTCGGGACTTATCCGATAACTACTCCATCGGGGCGAGTCGTTCCGGGACCCCCGAAGGGCATGTACTGGAGAGTCTCGAAAGGGAAGTTTGATGAACTCGACCGCGACAAAAGAATTTGGTGGGGTGAAAGCGGGAATAATCAACCAAGGCTCAAACGGTTTCTTTCGGAAGTAATGGAGGGAATTGTCCCCCAGACGATATGGTTCCATCAAGAGGTGGGAAACACTCAAGAAGCTAAGAAGGAAGTCATCGCGGTCGTTCCCGAAGTGCCGGATGTCTTCCAGACGACCAAACCCGAGCGGCTCATCAAACGCATTTTGGAAATATCGAGTAATGCTGGTGACCTGGTTCTTGATTCATTTGGCGGCACTGGCACGACGGGAGCAGTCGCACAAAAGATGGGACGTCGCTGGATCATGGTGGAACTTGGCGAACATATTCACACGCACATCATTCCGCGTATGAAGAAAGTGATTGATGGAACCGATCAAGGCGGAATCAGCAAAGCGGACAATTGGAAAGGTGGGGGTGGTTTTCGTTATTACCGACTGGCGCCATCGCTGCTGGAAAAAGACAAGTGGGGCAATTGGGTAATCAACAAAGAGTACAACGCAGCAATGCTGGCCGAAGCGTTGTGCAAGCTGGAAGGATTCACCTACGCGCCAAGCGATACGATCTATTGGCAGCACGGACATTCAACCGAGCGCGACTTTGTCTATGTCACGACCGCACATCTGACTCACGATCAGCTTCAACAACTCTCTGACGAAGTCGGGACCGAACGCACACTGCTGGTGCTTTGCACTGCCTTTCGCGCACGCGCGGATCAGTTTTCCAATCTGACGGTGAAGAAGATTCCCAAAGCCGTGCTCTCCCGCTGCGAGTATGGCCACGACGATTACAGTTTGCAGGTTGAGAACCTGCCGCAGGCCCCACCCGAGCCCGGGCAGCAGGCGTTGTTTGAAGATGAGGGTCAGCGCTAGCCGCAGATGCCTCTGACGGTAGGTCGTTCCAGCCTGCGTAAGCAGGCGTCAGCATAAAGCCTGGGGCGTGAGCCCAGGGGAACGAATCGAAAATGACCGGGAGCCCGTGGAACGGGCGGCAGCGTGTTGTGTTTGCATACCCCGAATGTGGACTCAGCTGGCGCCTGCTCCGCAGGCTCGGGACTATTGCTCACCGCAACCTGGGGCTTACGCCCCAGGCTTAATGCTAACGCCCGCTACGCGGGCTAGTTGAGCAAACCGGGTGGTATATTGGGCCCAAGATCGGTGAGGATTAGGTACCTGAAAGGAAAACGTTATGTCACTAGTAATCGAAGAAAAGGAAATTGATCAGCTGCCGATCACGATCGATTCGGAGATCGTTAGTGGTGCTCCGGTGTTTCGCGGCACTCGCGTTCCGGTAGATGCTTTACTCAGTAACCTGGAAGCGGGTCTCACGCTAGACGAATTCCTGGACAACTTTCCTACAGTTACCCGCGAGCAAGCCGTCCAAGTGCTTGGATTTTCGCGCGCCACCTTACAACGGCTGGCCGAGTCTCGATGAAGGTTCTTCTGGATGAGTGCACGCCTCGACTAGTGCAGCGGCAACTCCCTGAATTGGAGATCGCGACGGTGCAGGAGTTGGGCTGGACCGGCATCAAAAATGGAGCCCTGTTGCGGTTGGCTGAAAACGAATTCGATGTTTTCGTAACGAGCGATAAAAACTTGCGCTATCAACAAAACCTATCGGGCAAGAGTCTTGCCATTATTGAGTTGCCCAGCAATCAAGTTCCGGTCGTAGCTTTATTGGTGTCGAAACTGCGAGAAACTTTAGAGGTTATCAAAGCGGGGGAGTTTGTTTCGATACCGTTGCCTGAATAAGAATCGATCTGAGCCAAGTACCTAGGTCAGAATTCATGAAGTAAGCCGAAAGGTGTCTCTCACCCAAGGACACGGTAACGTACGCAACACTTTAGTTAGGACAAGCATGACTAACCGCTACGTCAATGCTATCTCCGGCCGTCTAAGTTTGCGCGCTCCGCAGCGCGAGTCGCTGGAGATCCTCGACCGCATTACCGAAATCGCTCCTCCCGAAAAGAATTCCGATGTAGTCGCAGCACTCGCCGCCATCACCAGCGAGTTTCCCTCGGTTACGGACTTCGAGCGGGAGTTTCCTTCCGTGTGTTTCGCCCTCGCGACCGGCGTGGGCAAGACGCGCTTGATGGGGGCGTTCATCAGCTACCTGCATCTGGCTCACGGCTTCAACAACTTCTTTGTCCTGGCGCCGAACCTGACCATCTACAACAAGCTTCATGTGGATTTCACCCCAAACACCCCGAAGTATGTCTTCACCGGAATAGCGGAGTTTGCCACCGACGCGCCGACGATTATTACCGGCGACAACTACGAGAGCATGGCCGGAACGCTCTTCGACCAGCTACACACTTGCAAGATTAATGTCTTCAATATCTCGAAGATCAATTCGGAAGTGCGTGGCGGAAAGTCGCCTCGCATCAAGCGGCTCTCGGAATACATCGGGGAGAGTTACTTCGATTACCTCGCGGGCCTGCCGGATTTGGTTTTGATCATGGACGAGTCGCATCGATACCGCGCATCGGCAGGCGTCCGGGCAATTAATGAACTCAAACCCATTCTCGGTTTGGAACTGACTGCTACACCATTTGTCGAGACTAATCGCGGCCCGGTCCCTTTCAAGAATGTCATTTTTGATTACGCGCTGGGCCGCGCGATGGAAGACGGCTTCGTTAAAGAGCCGGCGGTGGTGACACGTAAGAATTTCAGTTCCGCAGGTATGTCATCGGAAGAAATAGAGAAGCTAAAACTCGAGGACGGTGTGCGGCTACATGAAAGTGTGAAGGTAGAACTCGAAACATATGCGCGCGAGACCAACAACCAGATCGTCAAACCCTTCGTTTTGGTAATCGCGCGAGACACGACTCATGCGAGCCAGTTGCTTCAGCTAATCGAGTCAGACGGGTTCTTCGAAGGGCGCTACAAAGGAAAAGTCATTCAAGTCGATTCCAGCCGGACCGGTAAAGAAGAAGACGAGATGGTTGAGCGGCTGCTAAAGGTCGAACACACTGACGAGCCGACCGAGATTGTTATCCACGTCAATATGCTGAAGGAAGGCTGGGACGTTACCAATCTCTATACGATCGTGCCACTGCGCGCGGCCAACGCCCGCATTCTCATCGAACAATCGATTGGGCGCGGGCTGCGTTTGCCTTATGGCAGACGAACCGGCGTGACGGCCGTCGATCAACTCAATATCGTGGCCCACGACAAGTTTCAGGAGATCGTTGACGACGCCCGACGCGCCGATTCACCGATTCAGTTGAAGACACTGATTTTGGATCCGGATGAGTTGGAAGGAAAAACAGTCACAGTCGTATCGCAATCCCTACTGGCGATGGAACTGGGCATACAACCGGAGCGACAGACTACCAGCACCGTAGTCGCCGGAACGAGCCAGCAGCCGGTCTTTGTAAAGCCGGAGGAACAAAAGGTAGCGCAGCTTGCTTATGAAGTTATTAAGAAGCTGGAGAGCCAACCGCGAAAGCTGCCATCGGTTACGCATCTGACAAAGCCTCAGATTCAAGCGGAGATTGTGCGCGAAGTGACGGAACGCTATGCACCGGCGCAACTTGGCCTCGAAGGCGTCCTCGAAATGCCTGACATCGCCGCCATCGTTGCGAAGACTACGCAGCGAGTGGTGCAGCAAACAATCGATATTCCGCGAATTGTCGTGGTGCCCAAGGAAGAGGTGAAGTCGGGTTACAAACCATTCAAGTTGAATCTCTCGAATGTGAACTACCAACCTATATCAAACGATCTATGGTCGCAGGAATTGCGGACTGGAAAGCTGCGCCTCATCACCCTCGGTAAGGGTGGAATCGACGAACAACGGCTCGAAGATTATGTCGTCAGCGGTTTAATCGACTTCGATGATGTCGCGTATGGCGATAACGCCGACTTGCTTTACGACCTGGCTTCACAGGCCGTCGTTCACTTCAAGTCGTATCTAAGCGAAGACGAAGACGTGAGAAGAATCCTGAGCGTCTACCAGCGCGAGATTGCGCGCTTGATTCACGTCCAGATGCAGGACCACTACTGGGAAGATAAGGTTGACTATGAGGTCAGAATCAACAAAGGCTTTTCGGAATTGAAGCAGAGCGCGTATACGCACGCAGCCAGCGAGTCGATGTTGGATTACCGGCAGGCGCCAGATAACAAGAGCAACATGGCTCGCTATCTTTTCACCGGGTTCACCCGCTGCCTTTACGCAGTGGAGAAATTCCATTCGGATTCCGAGCGGAAGCTTGCTGTGATTCTGGAGCGCGAGGCAGAGCGCTGGTTCAAGCCAGCCCGAGGGCAATTTCAGATCTTTTACAAATGGGGCACGGACCAACTGGAATACCAGCCTGACTTCGTTGCGGAAACTGAAGCCGCGATTTACATGCTGGAGCCGAAAGCGAGAAACGAGATGGAGGATCCGCAGGTGCTCGCGAAACGCAATGTCACGGTTACATGGTGTAAGCATGCGAGCACTCATGCGGCAACTTACGACGGGAAGCAGTGGAAGTATCTGCTGATTCCACACGATGCGATTTCGGAAAACATGACAATTGAGGGGCTAGCCCAACGGTTCGCCGCCAGCCCCTCCTAAGCCGCTTCACCGGTTGATCCCGAGAAGACGGGAAATTAACGCTCGACTCAATCGCCCTCTGCTAACAACCACCCCAGCTCGGCTGCCCCCGCCAGGCTCCCCGGTAAATCAGAACTCTGGACAGGCGACGATTGACTAATCTCTAAGGTTTGATCGACGACCAGGCTCGCGACGATCTGATGGTTTCTTCAATACGGAGGTCCTACAGCTGTCAGCGAGTGGCTTGCCTGGTAGTTAGACCCATGCGACACTCAGCATTGCAAAATTCAGTGCAGATTTAGCAACGAGGCAAGCAGATGAAACTTACACGGGATATTCACAGTCTCAGCACTTTCAAACGCGACACCGCAAAGCTCGTCCGTCAATTGAAGAAGACCGGGCAGCCGGTGATTCTGACCGTGAATGGCAAGGCCGAGCTAGTTGTCCAGGATGCCGAAAGCTACCAGAAACTTCTGGAGGCACAGGACAGGATGGCAACGCTCGAGGGCATACAGCGCGGATTGGAAAGCATGAAACGAAATGCCGGCAAGCCCGCCGGGAAGTTCTTCCGCGAATTCTTTGCTGAGAAGGGGATCTCAGATCACGAATGAAGCGCTACGCTGTTGTCTTCGAGGAATCAGCTCAGGCCGACGTGCGCGAATGTTATGAATGGGGTTGCCGTGTTTGGGGAAAGCCGGAGGCACAACAATGGATACGAGCGCTGCGGACCGCAGTTTCCCGCCAGCTTGCCGTCGTGCCGAAGGGCTTCGCACTTGCCCCTGAAGATGAAGAATTCTCGGAGCAGATTCGTCAGATGATAGTGAGTCGCTATCGGGTACTGTTTACGATCAAGGGTCGCAAAGTTCATGTGCTTCACGTTCGTGGAGCATATGTTGATCCTGTTGGACGGACTGAACAATGATCGGTAACGCAGACCACGATCAGCTCGATTTTCTGAAACAAACAACTCTAACTCAAGCCCTTACGACAGCAGCAGCATCAGGTCGTCGCCGGTGATATTTTTGATCAGGCTGTTATCGGCATTGATGATCGCGTCGGCTAACTCTCGTTTGGTCGCCTGCAGGGCCAGCACTTTCTCCTCCACCGTATCGCGAGTGATCAGTCGATAGGCAAAGACCCGCTGGGCTTGTCCAATCCGGTGCGCGCGATCGATTGCTTGTGCCTCAACAGCCGGGTTCCACCAGGGATCAAGCAAGAACACATATTCCGCGGCAGTGAGATTCAAACCCTGGCCGCCCGCCTTCAAACTAATCAAGAACAACTTGCACTTCGGGTCATTCTGAAATCGCTCGACCGCCAGATCGCGGCGGCGCGTCTTGCCGTCAAGGTATTCATAGTCAATGCCCTCGCGATCCAGACGCCGGCGCACGATCGCCAGGAAGCTGGTGAATTGCGAGAAGACCAGCGCCTTGTGTCCTTCTTCAATCACCTCGCTCAGCTGTGGCATCAGCACATCAAGCTTCGCGCTCGGCCCCTCATCACTCTCACCGGTCACTAAGGAGGGATGACAAGCGGTTTGACGCAGGCGGAGCAGGGCTTCGAGTATCTGGATTTTGGCCCGCTTGATTCCCAGGCGCTCCACTTGTTCCCGCAGCGAGGCCCGGTAGAAGTCCCGCAGTTCGTCATACTGCTTTCGCTGGGCCGCTTCCATTTCGCAGTAGATGGTTTGCTCCAGCTTTTCGGGTAGCTCCTTCGCGACCTGTTGCTTCGTGCGTCGCAAGAGAAAAGGCCGCAGCGCCCGCGACAGCAACCCGCGCGTCTCTTCATCGGGCACCCGCGGTCCGCTGGTTGATAACTGGAAGACAGACGCCGCCCCGAGCATTCCCGGATTGAGAAACTCGAAGAGACTCCACAACTCGCCCAAGTGATTCTCAATTGGCGTCCCGCTGAGCGCGAGCCGGTGGTTGGCCTTCAAAAGACGCGCCGCCTTGGCCGCCTCCGTCCGCGCGTTTTTGATCGCCTGGGCCTCATCAAGGATCACAAAGTCAAACTCGGCGTCCTGAAACTGCAGGGCATCGCGACGCAGCGTCCCGTAAGTGGTAATGATCAGATCGTAGCCCTGGAAATGTTCGGTACCTTTCTTTCGGCCCATGCCCGTATGGGTTAAGACGCGCAACCCGGGAGTGAATCGGGCCGCTTCCTGCTGCCAGTTGAAGACCAGCGAGCGCGGTACGACCACCAGCGATGGCCGAGACGGACCCGAGTCCAAAGTCCAATGTCCAATGTCCAATGTCGGTGTCGGCTTGGCTGACTTTGGACTTTGGACTTTGGACCTTGGACT
>DATKIS010000599.1:0-4093 GCA_035543975.1 Pyrinomonadaceae bacterium | reverse complement strand
TTTTCGGCCACGTTCTCTAGCCAGAGTGCCAGGTTTCCAACTCGCGGGCAGACGGTTCCGTCCTCAAAGCTTGTCCGATGCATTCGGAATCTTAGGTCGGGAACCCACGTCGGTTTGACAGCCGTTAGGTTTCGGTCATTTCTTAAATCAAAAAGCGGACGGGTGTTCCGAACCCCCTTCCACATCGTCCATCATGCTGTCCTACCGAAAACGCCGGATCAGCTCCGAGGTCGAATGGTTTTTCGGATCTCCCACTATCCTCACGAGGCCGCCAAAAGACCGCACTACATCGCGCTCCGGCACAGTCTCCTCCGTATAATCGGTGCCCTTGGCATGAATGGCCGGCTTTATCGCGACGAGTAATTCGGTCACGGTAGGTTCATCGAAGATCGTTACCAGGTCAACCGATTCGAGCGAGGCCACAATCTCGGCTCGATCACGTTCCGGCAGGATAGGGCGGCCCGGGCCCTTAAGTTTGGATACCTGATTATCCGAATTAATTCCCACCACCAGAATATCGCCTAGCTCACGTGCCCCCAGGAGATATCGAATGTGCCCAGCGTGTAGAACGTCGAAGCAGCCGTTCGCCAGGACCACGACTCGGCCTTGCGACTTCTCGGAATTAACCCGAGCCACGAGCCGGTCGCGATCGAGGATCCGAGAAGCGGCGTCAGCGATTTCCGTTTGCCTCGTCATTTGCCAGTTACTTTCTCTGCAGCTGCTAAACGATCCACGGCCATACGTGAACCGGCCCCCGTGAGAACTCTAGCTCGAGTGGAGCACTGAGTTCTCCAACTCCTCCCGCGTGACCGACGCCGTTCCGCGCTTCATGACTACGAGCCCACCCGCATGATTCGCTATACGCGCTGCGTCCTGAAATGAAGAGCCGCAAGCAATAGCCAGCGAATAGGCAGCCATCACCGTGTCTCCGGCTCCGGTGACGTCAACCGGCTCACGCGCGCCAACCGCTTCGAAATGAACAGGCGCCAGTCCCTCTTCAACCAGCATCATTCCCTGACTCCCGCGCGTAATCAACAAAGCTCGATATCCCAGCTTCTCTCGCAACTCTCGGCCGGCTGATTCCAGTTCAACTTCGTTCGAGAACTGCTTGCCGAGGAGTTGCTCAACTTCTGCCTGATTCGGCGTCGCGGATGTATATCCGGTGAAGTCTGACAAGCTAAAACGCGAGTCGACGAAAATAGGAATCTTCCCGGCAATAGCGGAGTCGCGGGCGAACGTGGATAAGTCAACGCTGGCCACTCCATAGTTATAGTCAGAGATTATTACAGCATCCGCGGCGCTCGTCTGCTCCTGAACTCCCTGACGCAGTTGAGCGCGAAGATCCGGGTCGTCCAGTTGCGTACCGTCATAATCAATCCTGATCACTTGTTGCCGCGTCGAGTGTAATTGTCCTGCGAGTATCCGCACCTTGGTGGTGGTTCGTAGGGTTGTCGAGATTATTAGGCCGCTGCAATCAACCCCCGCTGCTTCCAGCTTTCTCACCAGGGCGCGTCCGGGTTCGTCGTCACCGGCAACGCTAACCAGCGAGACGTTGGCGCCAAGAGAAGCGAGATTCGCGGCGCAGTTGGCGGCCCCACCGGGCACCGTCTCGGTATGTTCATGCGCCAGAATCAAAACCGGCGCCTCGCGCGAAACGCGGCTGATGGCGCCATAAACAAACTGATCGGCCACCGAATCACCGACAACTACGATCCGGCGCTGCGGAAAGCACCTCACAATATTGATGAGCCGCTCCTGCCGTGATGTGCTATCCGCCGTCAAAAGTTCTCCTTAGGTACTCTCAATTAGTTCGTTACCTTGCTGCGCTATCACTGACATTCCCGGACACGGGGTGTGGTTGCGAAATGATCAACTCCACGGTCTCCAGCAAGTTTTCCGCGACTAGATCCGGTTGTTCAATCCAGCTGTCGCGTTGATGTTCCCATTCTCCTCGCCCATAGCCGCTCAGCACAAACGCGGACTTCAAACCGGCGTTGCGGGCGAGTTCGATATCACTATACCGGTCGCCTACCATCCAGCTCTCGCGAATATCGATATCAAAATCTCGCGCCGCCCGGGTGATCAGCCCCGGTTTCGGCTTTCGGCAATCGCAGTCGAAACGGTAAGGAGGCACGCCGACGGATGGATGATGTGCGCAATAGTAAATCGCGTCGAGTTTCGCATCACTGCTTTTCAGTTCGTCGCTCAGCTTTGAATGGACTGTCTGGATCATCTCCTCAGAGAAGTATCCGCGAGCTACGCCGGCCTGATTCGTGACGAGTATTGCCAGCCACCCGTTGTCATTCAGCCGCTTGATAGCAGCGGCGGAATAGCTAAACACACGAAAGCGCGACGGATGATTGATGTAGCCGACTTCCTCCGAAATCGTACCGTCGCGGTCTATGAAAACTGCTCGCTTCATTTTGTTTGTCCGGCAACCCTTGTCGAAACAGTTTAGTTTGTCGTTTCCCTCGGCAAGGTACCCTGGGCTTCCCCAACGAACTGCAGGGTACTGGGCATCTCTCCGATTCCCAGGATTACGCGGGCCCGTTCGAGAATCTGCTCAGGCGTTATTGCAGTCATGCAGCGGTGATCTATAGGACAGTCGCGCAGCATGCAGGGCGCACAGTCGGGCGGTTGACGTACAACCTCGCCGAACGGCGAGAATGGCCGCGTAGTCAGCGGGTTTGTAGGTCCGAAGATTACGAGCGTGGGCCTGCTCAAGGAGGCGGCAATATGCGCGGGGCCGGTGTCGTTCGTTACCAGGAGGTCAACCAGACTCAACACAGCCACCAACTCTGAAAGATTAGTCTTGCCGGTTAGCATTACCGGTCTGCTGCTCATTTGCCTGGAAACCTCAACCGAAACCTCCTCCTCTGCGGCGGTGCCAATCAGGACGATGTCGGCGTCACATTCGTTGATTAGCCGATCGCCGAGCGTTGCATAGCGGTCGGCCGGCCAGCGCTTGGCTCGACTGTTGGTCGATCCCGGGCAAAGCGCAATCAGCGGGCGGTCAGTAACCCCCGGTATTGCCTTTGCGCCGTTGGCACGAAGTAGACGGCGGGCGGCCAGCTTGCGAGACTCAGCCACGTCCAGAGACGCATCGGGTTGAGTATCAAGGAAACTCTGCTCCCGATTCATGAGCCACTCGAGGCGGGCGATGATATTCAGGTAGTGAAACACTTCATGTTGAGAATCGCGCGACTCAGGTAAAAGGAGCGGATGGGTCAGCAAGCGCTGGCGTCCGTCGGTTGCGTAACCGATTCTGAATGGAACGCGGGCCAGGGAAGCGACCAAGGCTGTTTCGAGGGAATTAGGGAGGATTACTGCCAGGTCGAAGCCACGTCTCCGCCATTCGCGAACCTGCTGCACAACTGACTTAAGCCCGCCACCATCATGAACCATCAGACTGTCGATAAAGTCGGCATCCTCAAAAAGGCCCTGGGCCCAGGATCGCGTGGCTAGAGTGATGTGCGCGTTGGGGAACAGGCGCCGGAGTTGACGCAAGGCGGGGATGGTCATTACCGCGTCGCCGACCCAGTTTGTGCCGCGAACGACGATGCTCTCTACTTTGGAGTCTTTTGGCTCAGGCATTCATTCAGTGCGCTGGGAGCCGATTTTCCATATATCATTTGACATTTCTCATTTGTCATTTGACTGATGTTCAGGTGACTGAACTTGGCTAACGCAGCACTGAAATTCAATGGCAAATGAGAAATGTCAAATGATATATGGAAAATCCTCTCACCTCTTCACCCCAGCAGAGCCCCCTGCTCTACAGTAGGCTGCGCAGTCCTTCTTCGATCCCAATCCGTGGTTTCCATCCCAGCTCTTCGCGCACCCGACTCAAATCCGAGACATAGTTAACCGGCACGGGATGCGGCGAGTTCGGGTCGTCCATGAGGGCAGGTTCCAGGTCGATCAACCGGGCGATCGTCGCCACTATTTCAGATAACGTTGCCGAGTTTTCCCTGCCACCACCCAGATTATACAGGCCGTAGGCTTGCGACGAATCCATGAAGGCCTGGCAGGCGCGGGAGAAGTCGTCCACGTGGAGGATGTCGCGAACGGGACTTCCTCCCAAAGGTAGCTT
>DATKIS010000598.1:0-4444 GCA_035543975.1 Pyrinomonadaceae bacterium | reverse complement strand
AGTAGTTTCTTTGGGTGCTGCGTCGAGTTCGCCCAGGTGATCATTCGGAACAATGAGCAGGTGGCCACTGATGTAGGGATATCGGTTAAGGACGACGAAGCAGCGGGAGCCACGATACAGCACATAATTGTTTTCATCGTTATTGACATCGGCATGGAGTTTACAGAAAACGCAGCCTTTGGATTCCGAGGCAGCCTCACCGCCGGAAGCGATGTATTCTGCTCGCCAGGGACTCCATAACCTGTCCAATGGTGAATCCTCTGGGTGGGTTAATTGGCAGTTTCCGCAGGACTGGCTCCCGCAGACTACATGGTAGGGGGTTGCCATAGCTCGTCGGGATTAACATTCGCCGGCTGCTCCGAAACACCGTGAGGTTGAGCGCCGTCGTTGATCAACTCTTTGAGTTCCTTGCCTGGTTTGAAATAAGGAACGCGTTTAGCAGGGATACTTACCGGATCTCCGGTCTTGGGGTTTCTGCCCCGGCGGGCACCACGCTCGCGCACTCGAAAACTGCCAAAGCCGCGCAGCTCTATCTTCTCGCCCTGGTTCAAGGTTTCAATAATGCTTTCAAACACAATCTCAACCAGTCGCTCGGCATCCTTTTTAGTCAGTTCCGCCGCTTCCGCGACATCTTCGACAAGTTCCGCTTTAGTCATGCGTTACCTCAGCTGAGATTGATGGTCTCACGTACGAACAGTCGATGGAAAGTCCTGTTCTTTGAATATCGAGGTGTGCTCAGCGGCGTACACTATCAGAAAACAATCGCGCCGGGCAAGATGTAGAGATCACCAAGCCAAACCAGATAGAGAGGACTCTCCCAGGATTCAAACAGCTCCCGAAACACCCAATGGAAATCAGGTCGTCAGCGCCGGATACTCAAGACTGACTATTGCTTCTGATCTTCTTCAGGCGCAGGGTCGGGACTAGCCTCAGCCGCAACTTCCGGCTCAGTTGAACCAGCTTCGCTTGAACCAGCTTCCGGTTCGTCCGTTGAAACTTCTGGCTCCGGTTCCGGCGCAGGCTCCATCTCGGGTTCCGGCTCAGGAGCAGGTTCCATCTCAGGCTCGGGCTCGGGCACCTGTTCGATTTCGGGCTCTGGCTCAGGTGCGGCCTCCGGTTCCGGCGCGGGCGCCGGTGCTGCTTTGGACTCAGATCTGCCCAGACCGAAGTCGGCCAGCTCACCTAACGATGCCATACCACTACCGGCCTGTGACGAGTACACCTTTGTATCAATCATCGGCTCATCGTCCTTGCCAACTGCACGAGCTGACAAGCCAATCTTCTTGCTCTCAGCATCAATCCTCAGGATCTTGAATTCCATCTCCTGGCCGAGTTGAACTACGTCTTCCGGCTTCTCGACCCGTTCTTCCGAGAGTTCAGAAATATGACAGAGACCCTCGAGATTGTCATCGAGTTCAACGAAGGCGCCGAAGTTAGCGAACCGGGCAATCTTGCCCCGCACGACATCGCCGGGCTTGTGTTCGTTAACGAATCGATCCCAGGCATTGGGCTCCAGATCCTTGATGGAGAGTGAGAGGCGACGGTTCTCAGCATCGATGCTGGTGATGATCGCGTCAATCTCCTGGCCCTTCTTCAAGACTTCGCTCGGATGCTTGATCCGTCGGGACCATGAAATATCGGAAACGTGAACCAGCCCGTCAACCCCATCCTCAATCTCGATGAACGCTCCAAAGTCAGTCAGGTTTCGCACCCGACCGTGGACCCGCGTTCCTATCTGGTATCGCTCGTGCAATGTCTGCCACGGGTTGTCCTGGATCTGCTTCATGCCGAGGCTAATGCGGCGAGCTTTGGGATCCACGCTCAGCACTTCGACCTCGACTGCGTCGCCCGGATTCACCAGCTTGCTGGGGTGCTTCACCCGCTTGGACCAACTCATCTCGGAAACGTGTACCAAGCCTTCCACACCATTTTCCAGCTCGACGAAGGCCCCGTAGTCAGCCACGCTGGCAATCTTGCCAGGCACTCTAACGCCAACCGGAAAACGCTCATCCACGCTGGACCAGGGATCCGGCAACAATTGTTTATAACCCAGGGAGACGCGCTCACGTTCTTTATCGAATTTCAGTACTTTGACTTGAATGCTGTCGCCCACCCGGAAGAGTTCGCTGGGATTCTGCAAACGGCCCCATGACATGTCAGTGACGTGAAGCAAGCCATCGACACCACCCAGATCGACGAACGCACCGTAGTCGGTCAAATTCTTAATCTGACCCTCGACGACAATGTCCTCTTCGATGTGCTGAAGGGTCTGTCCCTTCCTGCCGGCATTCTCCTCTTCAATCACGGCCTTCCGCGAGAGGACCACATTGGAGCGCTTGCGGTTGAGCTTAATGACTTTCGCTTCAATCTCCTGGTTACGCAGCGAATCGAGATTGCGAACCGGTCGCACATCAACCTGCGATCCGGGCAGGAACGCTGCAATGCCATCGATATCCACGCGTAAGCCGCCTTTGATGCGTTCCATCACGCGACCCTTGATGCTGGTGCCTTCGCGGTGGGCCTTCTCCAAATCGTCCCAGGCCTTCATGCGCACAGCGTCGGCGCGGGACAAGATCGGCAGTCCGTCCGCCGTTTCCATGTTCTTTACCAACACATCGACTTCGTCGCCTGCCTTAACTGAGAGGACACCGTTCTCGGTAAACTCGGCCGGGTTAACAATACCTTCCGACTTATAGCCGAAATCGATAACCACGCCGCGTTCGCTGATGCCGACCACAGTGCCGCGAACCACTTCGCCTTCCTGCAAAGAGGCCTGCTCCTGCTCAAATTGATCGAGCAATTGTCCGAAGTCGACGTCGCCATGCGGGCGCGCATCGTCATCGTCATCGGCTCTGGAATCTACTGGAGGGCTCGCATCCTTCGAAGATGGCGGGGGGGGGGCAGACGGCGCGTTTTCCTGCTCGATGGAAGATGAGTTGTTTTCGTTTAGTTGTTGGTTGTTAAGTTTCGTTTCTTCACTAGCCATGCAAACTCCTGTAACAGTCCCGGAAAATTCACCACCCAAGATCGTATTTCAACCGTGTCACTTACCCTCAATCGTCATCCCATGACATCCGACTAGAGAGCAGTGCTCAGGCAGCACCTGCTTCGTGTGACCTTGGCGATACTGTCGGGGTTGAAGCTTGCGAGGAATGCGAGCCGTTTGGATTTGGAAAAGGAGGTTTCTTATGTGTTTCGATTTCCGCCGCGCCCGAAGTCACCCGCTTGGTCCGACAATCACCAGCCGCTTACCGGGTAGGTTCGCAATGTACACGCCAGAAGAAGTGCATGTCAAGGTGCTGACCTGACTTACTGGCGTGAACATCGCTTCAAAAGTCACCAATTGCTGTCCCGCGCAGCTGCGCAATCAATGGTTCGCGGACGATAAACTATCTGATCCGCGTGGTACAACATAGACACCCGCTGAATGAGATCCGACAAAGAGTGTATTTCGATCTCGCGAATCAAAAGCCAGAGCCCAAATGCGTTGACTTGGCAGCCGCTGTTCTTTGGGATCGATGCGCGCCCACGTCGTTCCCGCGTTAACGGTACGATAGACACCGCCTCCGATCTCACCGGTTTGATAGGCGTTGCCTACGAAGACCTCGTCTCCATTGCGCGGGTTGATCAAGATACTGGTAAAGTCGCCGAAAGGAAGATTACCGCCTCTGCGGCTCCAATTCGCTCCACCATCCTTCGACATGTAAAAGGCCTGCTTCGTACCGACGTACACGTAGTTCGGACGCTGGGGGTTCACGGCAATAGTATTGACCGGATAATCTGACGGCACTCCGGAAACACGTTGCCACGACTTTCCGGCATCACGCGAAACCAATACTCCGGAAGCAGCTGTACCAACCCAGATTGTCTCCGGCTGTTGCGCGTCAGTTGATATGCAACTAGTCCGGGGATCCAAACCTGAGCCATAGGGGAGCTTCTGCCAGCCCTGCGTGGGATCGAAGCTGCGAAACAGTCCGGTGTTAGTCGCCGCTAAAAATACGGGTCGTTGGGTCTCAACGTCTATCGTTTGGGCTATAGCGTTGACCGCATCCGACAACACGACCGTAGCTAATGGATCAGCCTCGCTGTTGCCCTTCAAGCCCAGCGCCGCGAGTGTGGCATCATCAAATTTTCCGGTGACAGTGAGGCGCTTGCCTGCTTGAAATCTCTTAAGCGCACTTAAGGTCATGGCTCCAGCTCTACCATCGGGCACACCAACCTCATAGCCGGCGGCATTCAAAGCCTGCTGCGCTTTGCGAATCAGATCACTAGGTTTAGCCGGTGCCGTCTTCTTAGCGGGGGCCTTCTTCTTACCAGGTGCTGCCTTGGCGGTCCAAACAGGCGCCCATGAAGTTCCTCTATCCAGCGAGCGATAGACACCAAGGTTAGTGCCTAGATAGATCAAGTTAGCGTCTCTGCTGTCTTGCATCATCGAATAGACGAT
>DATKIS010000597.1:0-2537 GCA_035543975.1 Pyrinomonadaceae bacterium | reverse complement strand
GGCGTTGGCGCTGGTCGTTAACACTATATTTCCGGGCAGGCCCTGCTGTTTGAAAACCTTGTTGGCTTCGTCTGCCACGATGAACGCGCCGATGACATTGATTTCGAAGGTACGGGCCCACAGGCGATCTTCCAGATTCCCATTTCGGTCAGGCGGCACAAAAATACCGGCCGTAACAATCACAGCGTCGATGCCACCGTAAGCAAACATCACCTTATTAAACATTTCCCTGACGCTCTCGCGGTTGGTGATGTCACACGCCAAACCAATGGCGGGTCCGCAGTTGCTAATACCGGTACCGGCGACACCGATGCCTTCGCCATAATTGGCGATGATTTCGTCGGCCGTCTCCCGGGCCGTGGCCTCATCGAGATCTACACAAACTACGTGCGCGCCTTCCGTAACCACGCGGTGGGCCGTGGCCTTGCCAATTCCCGCACCGGCGCCAATCACTACCACTATCTGCCGGTCGAGTTCCTTTTCCGGCGGCTGTCGCTTGAGCTTGGCCTCTTCGAGGTTCCAATACTCAATGTCAAACGCCTCCTGCTGATC
Source organism: Pyrinomonadaceae bacterium (assembly GCA_035543975.1). Lineage (GTDB taxonomy): Bacteria > Acidobacteriota > Blastocatellia > Pyrinomonadales > Pyrinomonadaceae > PSRF01. The sequence continues at coordinate 1,985 of DATKIS010000597.1, read as the reverse complement.
CATCGCTTCGTAGCTATCGATCGCTTCCGCGCCACGCATAACCTCGATCGCGCAGTTGTAGAATTCTGCCGTTACGCGAGACTCGCTCTTGTTCTTGCCCCAGGCAATCATCCCCAGGCCGGGGATCAAGACGACAGTCGGGTTGGGGTCGCGCATCGCCGGCGAATCCGGTCGTTTACAGCGATCGTAATAAGCCTGGTAATCCTTGCGATACTGCACCAGGCCGCTGGAAATCGCCGCCTTCAATTCCTCGATGGTTCCGTTATTAGGATCCCATTCGGCAAAGAGAGGTTTGATTTTGGTGCGCAGGAAGTGGTCGGGGCATGACGTCCCCAAATCGGCCAATCGTGTTGCGTCAACACTGTTAACAAACCGCAGCATCTTCGCATCGTCCTGCACGGTTCCGACTAAACGCTTACCCACGGAAACCTGTCCCCGCAGCCAGGGGATTATTTCTCCCAGCAGGCGCTGGCGCTGTTCCTCGGCCAGCGGTTGATATTTCTCACCACCGAAAGTGAGTTCGCCTTTGTCACGCTCATCGATGTAGCGAGCCGCCCGGTCGATGATTTCCAGCGCTGTCTCATAACAGCTCTTGTCGTCGTTGTTCCAGGAGCTCATCCCGTGATGACCCAGCAACACGCCTTTAGCCTGGGGATTCGCTTTGATGGATTGCTCAATCTGTAACCCAATATCGAAGCCGGGACGCTGCCAAGGCACATAGATGATTTCATCACCGTAGATTTCCCGGCAGAGCCGTTCCTGATTAACGGATGCCGCCACCGCAATCACGGCATTGGGGTGAAGATGGTCAACGTGCGCGAATGGAACAAAAGTATGCAGCGGAGTATCAATCGAACAGGCGCGCGGGTTGAGGTTGAAGACGCAATGACTATACATGGGATACATTACGTCTTCGATTGGCGTCTTCGGCCCCCGTTCCGGGTCGTTCAGATACATCGCCTTCATCGCCCGCACCTTGTCGAGATAGAGTGAAGCGAATCCGTCGCGCTTGGCAGTGCGCAAATCTCCGCCCGAGCCCTTGAGCCAAAGAACTTGAACGCTCTCACCTGTGAGTGGGTCTTGTTCGCTTAGTTTCGACGAAGTATTGCCGCCGCCAGTGTTCGTCAGCGTGAGGTCCTCACCAAGTTTGTTGGAGCGATAGACGAGTCGATCAACACCAGTTAGCTTGGCGACCACATCGTCTTCCCAAAGGTACTTCACATGCTTCAAAGCACTTGTCTCAGGTAATGGTTTACTCATGCCGTCGTTCCTTTCAACTCTCTCCGAACCGCTGGCTGTTCCTTTCAATCAGGGGCTTCTAATAGCTGAAAACCAGTCTGAGAACATGGCCCACAGGGGCAAGCGGTTAACTTCTTGCCTGGGCCAAAACGGGTCTCGACTGAACCCAGCTTTCCCTAATCCAACTAAATTTTGCTTCGGGGCGGCGCAGTTGAACCGCGCTTGATCAGATAGGTTTGGATATGAACTTCCCCACCGGGCTCACGTGGTTGGTCAATATTCCTAAACAATGCCTCTACTGTTCTTTCGCCAAGCTCTACGCGTGACAAGCAGATCGTGGTCAACGGCGGCTCGGTCAATTCCGCAAAGGCGATGTCATCAAAGCCCACGATTGATATATCGCCAGGAATTGAAAGGCCGGCCTTGTGTAGTTCCTTCATGACCCCAAACGCCATCATGTCATTCGCGGTCACAATGGCCGTAGGAAACTCGTCGGCGGCCAGGATCTCAACGGCTGCCTGACGCCCACCTTCAAATTTGAAGTCGCCTTCGTAGACCGCCGTTTTGGCATTGGGCACGTGCCTGGCTAAGGAATCGAGAAAGGCGTCGCGCCGCACATTGGTCGCATTCATATGACGCGGACCGGCGACGTGAACAATATGTTTGTGACCGAGCAAAGCCAGATGCTGCACCGCTTCGTCCATGCCGATAGCGTAGTCGATGACCACATTGCTCATGTTTTCGTT
>DATKIS010000596.1:0-3784 GCA_035543975.1 Pyrinomonadaceae bacterium | reverse complement strand
GTTACGCCACGTGGATTCCCGGAGTTGCTGCGTTGCCCTTGCAATGCAATCAGTCTCAATCTGAAGTTAAAGGCTAAGTAGGTTACTTGCGCTTTCTGGAATGCTGATCATCGAGTAACCCTCGGATGTCGCCTTCCATCTAAAAAGGCGACAGCCCCCTCTTGACAAACCACTAATCCCAACAAATATGTACCTGTGGATAACCAGTATTGCGTCATCCTGTCGCCTTCTTTACAATTTACGACATAGGACTCCAACCATTAATCGACCTCACAAATGCCACTTACTTGGCCGCTCTCAATGGTCGGGAGAAGCTTGACTGGGCATCTCACTTAGAGCGCAAAAAGAAGGATTGAAATGACAACTCACGCGCCCGGACCACGTAGTCAGAACCAGCTGCCGTTGCCCAATCAACCCTTCTTCTCCTGGGTAAGGACGCAAACGGGACTGTTAACCAGCCAAATAATTGGTCTGCTGAGCGTTGTCTCCGTCCCAATTGCTCTTTTTTATTACTCCAAGAGTTCCTTAACCAAGACATCGATTCCCGGGCAAGCGTCCGACCCCCTTCATTGGCAGGAGTTGCAGAAGGTGGGCCAGTACGTCATCTATGCGCACCTGCTCGTTCTGGTCCTCTTCATTTTCTTCCTCATCCGCCGGCTGCACGAGAACAACGTGGGCAGCTATCGCGCCGGGTTGGTGCACGAGAAATTAAAAGGCCCGGCTGACGAGCGTGATGAGTTAACAGCTTTCAGTATCCGACAGGTGAAAAGATTCAAGCGTCGCTTTCTCGGCTTTTGGTGTTCGATGCTTTGCTTGTATTCGGTCTTTGCGGTCGCGCCGCTGTTTTCTGTTGGCGATACCAACCGTTTGCAGGCCCTCACGTTGAAGCAGATGTTTCGCGTTGAGATGATCCCCATTCTTGCGTTTGTCCTGAATAATATAAGTCTCATCTTCGTCTTCTGCTGTTTTAGCGTCTTGTATCTACCGCGAGACGCATCGCGTACTCAGCCCGAGGTTTCTCTCGCGATAGAACGCGGCACTGGCCTTATCAAGAGACAGTGGCTGCGTTTCTACCGGCTCAGGTATAGCCTCATAAAAAGATTCAGCAAGCCCGAAATAGACGGGCGGGAACTGCGCCAGCGAACCCTGGTGGTATCGTTTGTGGTGCTGGTAGGGGTGTTCACCCTTACGTTTCCCTTAATCATGATCACCAAGAACGGGGTGGAGACTAACTGGAGTGAATACCCGGCTGTGTTTGACGCCTTGAGCGGAGTCTTAAACGCCGTCGTGCTGGCCCTGCTGGTTGCCAGATTGGACAGTAAGCTGATCGGTCTACCATCGTGGCTTATTTGCGTATTGTATTTTTATGCTGGTGTGCAGCCGATGTTTGTGGTGTTTGAGTTGAACCCGCAGGAATACGCCGGCATTAAGACCGCTGTCCTGTGGGTGGTGTTCATCTTCAAGATCTATTTCTTCCTGATTATTTTTTACAGCTTACAAACAGGAAGACTGTTCAACTATTTCTTTTGCTCGAAGGTACTCAACGAGCTTATTGAAAAGCTAAAAGCAAAACCGCAGCCCGACAGCGCGCCCGCAGCAACGTCGGCGGTGACCGCTGAGATCGAACAAACTCCTCGAGTCCGTGTAGTCAGAGATGATCCGCGCGAGCTTTGGTTCAAACGACTCGGCATAGCTGCAATCTTCTTTTTCGCAGGCTCTCTAATCGTTTACGCGGCGCTTCCCGACGGACCCAAGATTTGGGTGGACCAACCCGTCCTATCAACCATTCTCGTAGTCCTTAACCTTATCGTGCTAGGGATAATCGGCGGGTTCATTTATCGCGCTAGGCACCGAGAGGACAGCGAGTTTCGGCCAAGCAATGACTCAAGGTCCAAGGTGCGTTCCGAATTGTTACTTGAACTTGCCGGTCCAGAATCCCTGGAGGTCAGATTGAGTAAGCTTAAGGATCTGTCGGACCGGACTGATAAACAGTTCAAATCCTTTACGAAGTACTTTCAGTTGTTTTGGATCTCTCTGGTGTTTCTCTACCTGGCGATGCTCGGCAGCGTGTGGGTGAAAGATCGACCAACTGAGTCCCCGTCCAACCCGGCCGCAGCCGAACGAGTGTTACAGCCCAACGAGGCAAAGGTAGGCTCAGAACAGTCGTCGCCCGTTATAGTAGAACTGAAACGCTTTCCTGTTTGGGAGTTGCCGGCGAAGACTCAACTTTCATTTCTCTTTTTCGTCCTGAATAACTTTACCGTCCTGATTCTTTTTTTGTGTTTTACGGTCCTCTATATTCCCGGCGATGATCGAAAGTTTGATGAGAAACACCAGCTGCTGCGTAACTCTGCGGTGCTGATCGCCGTGCTATTTACAGTATTAATTCCGGCGCTTGCGGTAATCATCAAGGGCAACGGATTTACGCTGGTGGAAGCTGGGAAAATCCCCACGATTCTAGGCGCGGTGGGAGGAACACTAAACGCGGTGGCCTTCGCACTATTAATCGCCCGATTGGATAGCCGGCTAATCGGGCTGCGCCTGTTACTAATAACTGTCCTTTATGGGTATGCAGCTCTGCAGCCGTTATTCGTGACCTTCAATCAGCCGTCGAACTTGCTAAAGTTTATCGCGACCGCCGCGATGATCGCCGTCCTCGTATTCAAGATCTGTTTGGTCCTCATGGTAGGCCATGTGCGGCGCTCCGGCGGCTTAATCGATTATCTCTGGTTCTTTCCGCGCATCAGCGCTTCCGTCAACTCGATCTTCGACAATCAATTCGAGATCAAGGCGTATAGCCCCAAGCCAGGCTCGTTTAGTTTCTCGATCTTCAACAAGAACGTGGAGAGGTATAGGGCATCTCACATTTACCCTGAACGAGATCAGTGTGACCTCGCGATCAAGACGATGGTCAAGGCGATGGAGAAGCGTGAAAGCTATAGTGAGCCGGCAAAGAAATTACAGGGAACATGTTGGATTCAGGTGAAGTCAGACGATCTCTTGATCTGTGAAAGCGTTAGTCTTAGCTCACAAACCGAAGCTGACGACCTCATCGATGAGTCGATAGAAAAGGTTCCGTATTGCAAATACGATCGAGGCTAGAAGCAATGACATAAGAGGCGACCGCACAAACCGGTTCGTTCCAAACCGATGGCATCCCTTCGTCATCACCCTGACGATATGTGGGATGTCCCCGCGGTTTGAGTCGTTGGTGGCTGGCTTGTCGGTCCTGACCTGATATTGGTCAGTGATCCATTCCAGCCTGGCGATGCCCAGCCGGTAATCAAAGCTCAACACTTGTGAGCCAAACGATTAAGGACTCCGAATAGGCCATGCGTTAAGGAGCCGGAGAGTTGACCACGGAGACGCGATATTTTCGGCTGATCCAATGCTATCCGTTCGGCGTTTGAGCTTGAGTCCAGCCATTCCTTTCGATCAATTGGGCAATGTGAATCGCTACCTTTGCCTTTGAAAGACGCTCTTCCGCATTTCGGAGACCGAGATCGGCAAACACGTTGCCGCAACCAAGCTCGATCCCATCTTCATTAGGGAGCGATTGGCGGACTTTCGCAGTGTTGAGTTTGTACCATTCGCTTCAGGTTCAGAGTCTACCAAGGAGCACAGAGGTCCTTCATCCAGACCTATTGCCTCATAACAAAAACTACTCCTACGGGGTTCGTTGCCTCATAAATAAATCTACTCGAAGCGATAGGTTGGTTTGAGCTTCGTAGTGTGCCTTTGGAGTGAAAACGGCACCAGCGAAGTAGTTGTTTTTTGGTTTTCT